>DASXLU010000154.1:0-11711 GCA_036496065.1 Candidatus Acidiferrum sp. | reverse complement strand
TGTAACCGAGCGTGGATCCAGCGCGGCCTTCTGTGCTCCAAGCATGGAGAATGCGACGAGTTCGTTCAAGACCATGCGCGTGCCGAGCAGATTGCCGATGACCTGACAGTCATGTTTGGGAATGCCAATCACCCAAGCCACGGGTGCGAAGATGAACCCAAAGATCTGCTCCAGGCTTTGTGGGAACCAGCTTATGTGATTGTGGATGCCTCCGAAAATTCCGTTGACCAAAGCAATGAGGGCGAGAAACGAAATCAACATTGCTGCGATGTTGAGCGCCAGTTGCAAGCCATCGGTCGTTCCGCGAGAAATCGCGCCAAGCAGATTTTCTTCCTTCTCTGTTTTCTCTTCCTCGGCGCTCATGACGACTCGCCCGGCGGTTCGTGGCTCCTCCGTTTCGGGCACAAGCATCTTCGCCATGAGCAGCGTACCAGGCGCGGTCATGATGACGGCACTTAGCAGATGTTTCGGGTCGATACCAAACGAAATATAGGCGGCCATGATGCCGCCGGAAACGTGCGCCATGCCGCTGGTCATCACGGTCATCAGCTCCGAACGAGTCAAGTCCGGCAGAAACGGGCGGATCGTCAGCGGCGCTTCCGTCTGTCCCATAAAAATGCTGGCAGCCACGTTCAGAGATTCGGCACCGCTTGCTCCCATCACGCGGGTCATGACCCAGGCAAAAATCTTGATAATGATTTGCATGATCCCGAAGTGATAGAGCACAGCGAAAAAAGCCGCGATGAAGATAACCGTGGGCAAGACCCCGAAAGCGAAGTATCCGAGTTGCGATCCGGGCTTGGCCAGGTCGCCAAAGACGAAGTGGGATCCGGCGTACGCATAACTCAAGAGCTTCGTGACGCCGTCTCCCGCTTTCTGAAATACAATCCGGCCAGCGTCAATTCTCAACACGAAGATTGCGAACACGAACTGCAAACCGAGGCCCCAGGCCACTGTTTTCAGACGAATGGCGCGACGATTCGTGGAAAATAAATAGGCAAAGCCAAGCATCGTCAGCAGGCCAAGAATTCCTGTGAATCGTCCCATTCAGTGTTTCTCCCCCGACTTGCCGATGACTCTATGGATGAGCGGCCTTCTGGTCGACGGTGGTTCCTTCGTTACAAGGCAACTTGCCTCAATCAATTGACGAGCCCTCGCCGCGTGCGCCTCCGAATTGTAATAAATTGTTGCCAGCGGCTCGCCGGCGGCAACTCGATCTCCAACTTTCTTGTGCAGGACTATTCCGACTGCAGGATCTACGGAATCTTCCTTGCGCTCGCGCCCGCCACCCAGGATGACGCAAGCAGTCCCAATCTGTTCACACTGCATCGCAGTGATATAGCCCGCCGTTGCACTGGAAACCTGCAGAGTGTGCCTCACCTGGGGCAGGCGCTTAGTGTCGTCGATGACGCGAACATCTCCGCCTTGCAATTCCACCATCTGCCGGAATTTTTCCAGGGCTCTGCCGGATGAAATCAGCTCCGCACTCAACTGTTTTCCCGTCTCAACCGTTTTTGCTACTCCCCCGAGATGCAACATCCAGGCCGCCAATTCCAGGCACAGGACCCGCAAATCTTCGGGGCCGCCACCACGCAGGACTTCAACAACTTCGATCACTTCCAAGGCGTTGCCGATCTTGTTTCCCAGGGGCTGATCCATATCGGTGATGAGCGCGACTACTTTTTTGCCCATTCGCTCTCCGGTTTCAACCATTAATTCGGCGAGAAAGGCCGCATCTTTTTCGGTCTTCATGAAGGCGCCGGACCCCGTCTTCACGTCGAGCACCAGCGCATCGATGCCTTCCGCCAGTTTCTTGCTCATGATGGACGCGCAAATCAAATACGGACTCTCCACCGTCCCGGTTACGTCGCGCAGTGCATAGAGTTTGCGATCCGCCGGAGCAATCTCCGCGGTCTGCCCAATCATGGCGCAGCCGCAGGTTTCGAGCACGCGACGGAACTCTGCCAGGAAAAGATTCACGTTGAAACCGGGAATGGCCTCGAGCTTATCCAGCGTACCGCCGGTGTGTCCCAGGCCGCGCCCGCTGATCATGGGAACCGCGATTCCAGCCGCGGCGGCTAAGGGAGCCAGCACCAGAGAAGTTTTGTCGCCGACGCCGCCGGTAGAGTGCTTGTCGACTTTCCTTGCGGACAACGCCGAAAGATCGAGCACCTCGCCTGAGTGCAGCATCGCGTCGGTGAGCGCTGCCGTCTCCGGACGCGTCATACCTTTCAGCACTACCGCCATCAGCCATGCCGACACCTGATAATCGGGGATATTCCCCTGAGTGTAGGCGTTTACCAGTCCCTCGATCTCGGCTTGCGCCAGTTCAACGCCATCGCGCTTTTTGCGGATCACATCAATCGCGCGAAATGTTTCCGGCGTAGAGGTCTTCGGGTTCACTGGAGGCGAAATCCTTCGGGAAGAAGTTCGGTGATGTGCGCCTGCTTTGGGCCGGTTGCGCCCTGAAAAAAAATGATCGCATCGGGACCGAATTCATAAATTACCTGCCGACATGCCCCGCAAGGCGAGCACGCGACCCCGTGATCGTTGGCGACGGCTACAGCCTGAATCTCAATCTTCGGGCCCATCTGTGCGACAGCGGAGAAAATAGCGGTGCGTTCTGCGCAATTGGTCATTCCATAGGAAGCGTTCTCCACGTTGCAGCCGGAAAAGATTTTTCCGTTGGTCAGCAAGATGGCCGCACCTACGTGAAACTTTGAATAGGGAGCGTGCGCGTTCTTCATCACTTCAACGGCCGCTCGCTCCAGTTTTTTCCGCACGTCGGCGGAGACTGTATTCTTGGGCATAGAGGAAATTGAAGGCGACGGGAAATGCGGCCGAACTAGCTCGCCGCAAATCGTCGAATCGTGCGTCATTGTAAACCCTCGCTGATGTTTTCCAGCTTTTTCTTCCGTCTGGCCTATAACAGCTCTGGACAATCGAATTCGCGTTGTAAGTTTGCCTGCCGTACAATGGCGACTTGGGGATTTCGCCCGTGTTTCGGCCTCACGGGCTCGCACTTCAAAGAAACGATACAAGGCAGAGCTGCAATGTCCGTCGATCACAGCTATCCGAACCTCGCGCGCACGTCCGAGACCGGAATTCGGCCGGCAGACCTGCACTCCTCGGGCGCGATCGCCACACTCGCCGGACGCGAGCTTCTTCCAAACTCCGGCATTCCTCTCGATGTGAATTGGCTCCAAGAGGTTCGAGTCAATACGAGCGCCGTGGAACGCCGCGTCCAATCGCAAGTGGCGCGCCGCACGGTAAAGAAAGAGTGGCAAGCTGCGTGGCTTCTGCGTGCGATCTCGTGCATGGACCTGACCACGCTTTCAGGCGATGACACCGATGAGCGAGTGCGGCGATTGTGCGCAAAGGCGCGTCAGCCCATTCAGCAAGAACTTGTACAAAAGCTGAGGATCGAGGAACTCGACATCAAGGTGGGCGCAGTGTGCGTCTATCACGCCTTCATCGAGACCGCACTGCATGCCCTGGAGGGGAGCGGGGTTCACGTCGCGGCAGTCTCCACTGGATTCCCTGCAGGGCTGTCGCCGCTCGCCGAACGCGTCGCTGAAATTCGCCGGTCGGTGGAAGCGGGTGCTCACGAGATCGATGTGGTCATCACCCGCGGCCATGTTCTCGGCGGCCGCTGGCAGGCACTGTACGACGAAGTCGCGGCGTTCAAGCAGGCCTGCGGTGCTGCGCACATGAAGGTCATTCTGGGCACAGGCGATTTGCTGACATTGCGCAACGTGGCCCGCGCCAGCTTCGTCGCCATGATGGCGGGCGCAGACTTTATCAAAACTTCAACGGGCAAGGAGCCTACGAACGCCACGCTCCCGGTGAGCCTGGTCATGGTTCGCGCCATCCGCGAATATGCGCAGCAAACGGGCATGGCGGTCGGCTTTAAACCGGCCGGTGGCATCCGCACTGCCAAGCAGTCCATCGACTGGCTGGCCATGATAAAAGAAGAACTCGGCCCGTCGTGGATGCGTGCGGAGCTACTTCGCTTCGGAGCGAGCGGTCTGCTGGGAGACATTGAGCGCCAGCTGGAGCACTATGCAACCGGACGCTACTCTGCCGAATATCGTCATCCCATTGCATAGCAGCAACCCGCAGGCGAAAGGGTCGCAGTCAAACGAAAATGCGAGAGCCAACCCAATGAGTATCGCTGAAAAATTTCTCACCATGGAGTACGGGCCCGCTCCGGAAGATCCCAAAGAGGCGACTGCATGGTTGGAGCGCCACGGGCGGCGATTTGGACTCTTTATCGGCGGATCGTGGCAACCGCCGGTGTCCGGAGAATATTTCGACACGCTCGATCCCTCGAACGGGGAGAAATTAGCAGCCGTCGCACAGGGCGGCGCCGCGGACATCGGCGCTGCCGTTCGTGCGGCGCGTGCCGCTTCTACAGAATGGCAGGCCCTCACGCCCCACACCCGCGCGCGCTATCTGTACGCTCTGGCACGGCTGGTGCAAAAACATTCGCGACTACTCGCGGTTCTTGAGACCATGGACAATGGGAAGCCCATCCGGGAGAGCCGTGACATCGATATTCCGCTGGTGGCTCGCCACTTCTACTACCACGCTGGCTGGGCGCAGCTATTTGAGCAGGAGTTTCCCGAGTACGAACCTTGCGGAGTAGTCGGTCAAATCATTCCCTGGAATTTTCCGCTCCTCATGTTGGCGTGGAAAATCGCGCCGGCGTTGGCCACGGGGAACACCGTGGTGTTGAAGCCTGCCGAATTTACTCCACTGACGGCGCTCGCGTTCGCTGAACTGTGTCAGGAAGCCGATTTGCCTGCCGGAGTCGTGAACATCGTCACGGGAGACGGTTCAACCGGCGAGGCGCTGGTGAACCATCCCGGTGTCGATAAGATTGCGTTTACAGGATCAACCGAGGTGGGGCGCGCGATTCGAAGCGCCACTGCCGCAAGCCATAAACGCCTATCGCTCGAACTGGGAGGAAAGTCTCCGTTCATCATCTTCGAAGACGCTGACCTCGATAGCGCGGTGGAAGGACTGGTCGATGGAATCTGGTTCAACCAGGGACAGGTATGCTGTGCGGGTTCGCGCCTGCTGATGCAGGAGAGCATCGCGGAGACATTGATGTCCAAGATTCGCGACCGCATGAGCACCCTGCGCATTGGACCGCCGCTCGACAAGGCAATTGACATTGGCGCGATTGTCGCGCGTGTGCAACTGGACCGCATCCAGAGGATGGTGGCACAGGGCATTGCCGAAGGAGCGACCTGCTGGCAACCGCAAGTTGTGCTGCCTGCGGGAGGCTTCTATTATCCGCCCACGCTTCTGAGCAATGTGCACCCGACGTCGATCGTCGCTCAACAAGAAATTTTCGGACCCGTTCTGGCGGCAATGACTTTCCGCACTCCGAGAGAAGCCGTCGAGTTGGCCAATAACACGGCGTATGGACTGGCGTCGAGTGTTTGGAGTGAGAATGTCAACGTAGCGCTGTATGTGGCTGCGCAACTCAAGGCTGGTGTCGTCTGGGTGAATTCCACAAATTTGTTTGACGCCGCTACCGGCTTCGGTGGTTACCGGGAGAGCGGATACGGCCGCGAAGGCGGCAAAGAGGGCTTGCTGGAATACGTAGAGCCCAAGTGGTTCAAGCACGCTGAGACACTACCAGCCGCGAACGCTCCTGTTCCTGAACAGGTGGAAGAGAAGCCTGACGCGAGCACCCCGACCATTGACCGCACTGTCAAACTTTATATCGGCGGCAAACAGGCACGCCCCGATTCTGGCTACAGCATGGAAGTACGCTCGCCCTATGGCCGCCTGTTGGGCGAAGCTCCCTTGGGCAATCGAAAAGACATTCGCAATGCCGTCGAAGCGGCTCGTAAGGCTGAGGTGTGGGCGAAAGCTACGGCGCATAACCGGGCGCAGGTTCTGTTTTACTGCGCGGAGAATCTTGCGCAGCGGCAGCACGAAATCACTCATCGACTCGCAAGAGCCGTGGGCGAGAAGGAGGCCGCGGCCGAAGTCGAACTGGGCATCGAGCGTATCTTCTCCTATGCCGCGTGGGCTGACAAGTTCGACGGTGCCGTGCACAATCCGCCATTCCGCAATATTGCAATCGCGATGAACGAGCCGATTGGGACCGTTGGAGTGATCTGTCCCAAGGAAGCGCCGCTGCTGGGTTTTCTATCTCTCGTGATGCCGCTGCTGGCGATGGGCAATACGGTGGTGGCCGTTCCGTCGGAGAGTTACCCTCTCATCGCCGGCGACCTCTACCAGCTTTTCGACACCAGCGATACGCCCGGCGGCGCGATCAATCTCGTGACCGGCTATGCCTCGCAGCTTCTAAAAACTCTCGCCGAACACGATGACGTCGATGGACTCTGGTGTTACGGTGACGATGCTACCGTCGCGGCGGCGAAGGCGATGTCCACCGGAAATCTGAAGCAGGTCTGGACGAACGAGGGCCGCGTCATCGACTGGTTCAATTCCAAACACGCGGAAGGCCGCTGGTTCCTGGAGCATGCCACCCAAGTGAAGAATATCTGGGTCCCGTACGGCGAATAAATCGTTGGGCGCCGAATTCCTATTTGCATTTGTCCCGACCCGGGGCTAGCATACCTCGGTCCGCTTCGCCACATCATTTCTCGCTGTCACGCATCGGTTTGACCAAGGAGGATCTATGGGCATTGCAGTTTCCCCCCAAATTCATCCGCAAGTTGCCGCGTTCATCGACCAGCCACGAAAAATGTTAGTGAACGGCAGGTGGGTGAATGCCGCGTCGGGCAAGACTTTCCCTACTTACAATCCCGCCACCGGCGAAGTTCTGGCTCAGGTTGCGGAAGGCGATCGCGAAGACATCAATCAAGCGGTGAAGGCTGCCCGCAAAGCCTTTGATAACGGACCTTGGCGCCGGATGACCGCATCCGAGCGTGGCCGTCTGATCTGGAAACTTGCCGACCTGCTCGAGCAGCACACCGAAGAGTTCGGCTACATCGAGAGTCTCGACAACGGCAAGCCTCTCAATATCGCGAAGGCTGCCGACGTTCCGCTCGCCGTCGACCTCTTCCGCTACATGGCGGGATGGGCGACGAAGATTGAAGGCAACACCATTCCGCTCTCAGTACCCTACACGCCCGGCGCAAAATATCTTGCCTATACGTTGCGAGAGCCCGTCGGGGTCGTGGGCCAAATCATTCCATGGAACTTTCCGCTGCTCATGGCTGCGTGGAAACTTGGCCCCGCATTAGCCACGGGCTGCACGGTTGTATTGAAACCAGCCGAGCAAACTCCGCTTTCCGCGCTGCGACTCGGCGAACTTGTGATGGAAGCTGGCTTTCCCGATGGCGTGGTCAACATTGTTCCGGGTTATGGCGAGACGGCCGGAGCCGTGCTGGCCGCTCATCCCGATGTAGACAAGGTCGCCTTTACGGGATCGACTGAAGTCGGCAAGCTGATTGTTCACGCTGCCACCGGCAACCTCAAGAAAGTATCCCTGGAGTTGGGTGGAAAATCTCCGAACGTCGTTTTTAAAGACGCCGATCTCGAGACTGCTATTCCCGGCTCCGCCAGTGCGATCTTCTTCAACCATGGCCAATGCTGCTGCGCGGGGTCACGGCTGTACGTCGAGAAGTCGATTTACGATCAGGTCGTCGAGGGAGTCGCGGAGCAGGCCAGGAAAATAAAAGTCGGCTCCGGTCTTGAACCCGATACGCAGATGGGTCCCTTGGTTTCCGAAGAGCAAATGAATCGCGTTTGCGGATATTTGGATTCAGGTTTCTCAGAAGGTGCCAAGGCTGTCGCCGGCGGGCATCGGGCCGGCGACCGTGGGTACTTCGTCGAGCCCACGGTACTCGTGAATACGCAGGAAAGCATGAAAGTCGTGCAGGAGGAAATCTTCGGCCCGGTGGTCACAGCGATGCCATTTACCGACCCGGAGGAAATCGTTCCCCGCGCCAATGATAGCGAATACGGACTGGCTGCCGCGGTCTGGACCCGCGACATCGGCAAGGCACATCGCATGGCCGAACAGCTTCGTGCCGGGACCGTTTGGATCAATTGCTACAACATATTCGACGCGGCAATGCCCTTTGGAGGCTACAAGCAATCCGGTTGGGGTCGCGAGATGGGGCACGACGTTCTCAATCTCTATACCCAAACCAAATCGGTCTGCACCAGAATCGCTTAACAACTCAATTTGCCAAAAACCAAAGGACGGTGGCGATCCCACCGTCCTTTTTCGCTACCGATCTTCTCTCCCGTCTATTTTTCCATCAGCAGAACCTTCTCTGCCTCGTCAATCTCCGTTAGCTTCACCTCGATCACTTCATTCGCAGTGGTTTGCACATTGCGGCCAACGAAAGTCGCCTCGACAGGAATTTCGCGATGGCCACGGTCGATGAGCACGCAAAGTTGCACTCGTCGCGGCCTGCCGTGTGAAAAAAGTGCGTCGAGTGCAGCCCGGGTTGTGCGTCCCGTAAAGAGGACATCGTCGACTAAAACAATGTTCTTATCCTCAATTTCAAACCCAATCTCTTTCTCGTGCACCACGGGCTTGGGTCCAAGCGTTGAGAGATCGTCTCGATAAAAGGTGATATCCAAAGTTCCAACTGGCACTTTCGCGTTTTCAATGCGCGTGATGATCTTGCCCAGTCGCTCGGCGATCGGAACCCCCCGACGGCGGATTCCGACCAGCCCCAGTCCATCGACTCCCTCATTCTTTTCCACGATTTCGTAAGCGAGTCGCACTAGCGTTCGCTCAATTTCGGAAGCGGACATCAGTTGTGCCTTCTGGCGAAGGCCTGTCTTGCGTGAAGGATTTTTTGCAGTCATTCGAAGTTGTGCCTCGGTGGCCATGAAGCCGGCTACCCAATGTAGTCAACGCGCTCTTACAGGTCAAGGTCCGGAAGGCGCATGGTAAGACGGAAGTGCTCATCGAGCAGGGGGCTTAAAGATTAGATTTCTCGATTGCTTCCGGAATATCACGACCTTTTGAAGAAGTTTCCGAGCTGGGGCTTTCGGTTCTTATCGTGCGCGCAAGCGGAGGATTTCCGCCGCGCACAGACTCCAGAGTTATCGCTTCAGGCGCTTGGCCCGCCGCATCCGTCGCGATAATCCCAACGCCCTGGTTTCTGCCAAGAGCCTTGGCTCGATAAAGGGCGGCATCGGCAAGCGCAATGGACTCCTCAGCACAAATTGCCTCAAACGCGCCGCGGCTCCAAGGATAGGCCGCCCATCCCACGGAGCAGGTCCTCTTCACTCGGATTCCCTGACCAAGGTCGAAGGGTTCGGCCGCAATTACTTGGAGAATGCGGCTACAGAACGCTGGGATTCCCGATGGGTCCGCCGAGCGATTCATGATCAGAAATTCTTCACCGCCCCAGCGCACCAACACGTCGGACTTGCGAACTACCGTGGAGAGTCTTTGCGCCACAAGTTGCAGAAGCGTGTCGCCCGCGGGATGACCGTGCCGGTCGTTTACTTCCTTGAAAAAATCCATGTCGACCATGATGAAAACCAGATCGCGATGATCGACTTTCCGGAGGTCGCTTTCCCGCGCACGTTGATAATTTCGCAGCACCTGCCCGGCTTCGGCGGCGAGGATCTCTTCGAGATAGCGCCGGTTCCAGATTCCGGTGAGCACATCTGTGAAGGAGATTTCCTGCAGCTCTAAATTCTTCCGCTGCAATTCCAGGCTATGCCACCGCAGCGAATGTTCTTTATTTTCCAGTTCATCCTTCAGCCGGCACATTTCATCTAAATTCTGCCGCGACGATCGCAGCAGGCTGAGTAACTCCTGATCCAGGAAGTGTTGCCTGAAAAATGCCAACGCGCCCATCAGCAGCATAACCCCTACTGTGAGCAGCATCCGATACGTGCGGACCCTCTGCGGCGCGTCTCCACCGAATTGCGCCCATGCCATCATTAGCGGAGTGATGAACACGGCTGACATTGCGAGGCGTGCTTGCCAGATTTCCTGCCCGCGACTTGGGACCTCTTCGCTCGACTTCTGTATCACGCCCTCGCGCGGCAGGAAGCCAATCCGCACAAACCAGACCATTCCGGCCACCAGTGGGACGTCAAATAAACTGCCCGTGTAATACAGATGCAAATCAATTGCCTCGCTGGCCATCAGCGAAGCAACACAATACAGCAGTGTTGCGACGAACAAATGGAAATAGAGGCTGCGCCACGCTCCGCGACTCCGTCGCCAAACCAGCATCAAGCTTGCCGCCAGCACGAGTTCTTCGCCAACATAGAGCAAGTCGAAACTCCTGCCGTACACGACCTCAATGGGGTACACATACTGCCAGGGAATCACGACAAAGAAGTAGAGGAAAAGCCACCACGTGAACAGAAGTGCGAAATCGAGAGTTCCAACCCGGAACGTGCGACCATCCTGCTGAACATGGGGTTGGAGTGCCACTGCTGCCATCATCGGAACAATGTGCAGGAAAAGAATCACATCCCCGACAAAGGGATTCGGCGCCTCATGCCTCAAGTAGACTTCCAGATAAGTCCACATAAGTTGCGAAGCCAGCCACATTGCCAAACCTAGACCCATAAGCGCCCAGAAGAGCCGGGCCTTGGGGGCATCCGTCCTCACATTGGAAAGAACCGCGATCGTTGCGCAGAGCAGGATGATATTTTGCAGAATGTCGCCAAAAGCCGTGAGAGCAAATCCGTGAGGCGCCAGGAACGACAACAAGACGTGAACACACACCACCGCGCACACGATGGCCGTCCACCTTCTAGCGTGCTGGACCGGAGATTTTCCCACTTTCCAAATTGTAAGGTCGCCGAAACCGAGCTAAGTATTACCGAGGTAACGAGAAGGCTCACGGCGGTGCGAACTATCTACTTACGAAAGTGTGGCCACGAAGCGCTGCACAAAACTATAAACATCCTGATAGGAGTTATATAACGGCACCGCAGCGACCCGAAACGTATCCGGTTCGCGCCAATCGCCGATCACTCCGGCCAAAGCCAGCTGATCGCACAACTCCCGGCCGGTGCCTGGCAAACGAATGGAGAGTTGGGCTCCTCGTCGCGCTTCCTCAGTCGGCGTGATGATGGAAAACTTCGGCGATGCTTGTTCCTGAAGCAACGCCTCCATATATCCGGTGAGGGCCGCACTCTTGTTCCGCAAGCGGTCCAAGCCTGCCTCGGAGAAAATTTCCAGCGATGCGCGCAAGGCGGCCAAGGCAAGTATTGGAGGATTGCTCAACTGCCAGCCTTCCGCTCCGATCATGGGATGAAAGTCGGATCCCATCTGGAACCGCGTCGCCTCATCGTGTCCCCACCATCCCGTGAAGCGCGGCAGTTGCCACGCAGATGCATGCCGCTCGTGGACAAAACATCCGCCCACGCATCCCGGACCGCCGTTCAAATATTTGTAGTTGCACCAGACGGCGAAGTCCGGCCCCCAATCGTGGAGGTGGAGGGGTATATTTCCGGCGGCGTGGGCCAGATCAAATCCCACGGTGCATCCCTTACGCTGCCCTGCTTTCGTGATTCCGGCCATGTCGAACGCTTGTCCGGTGACGTAGTTAATTCCCCCCATCAGGATCAGCGCAATTGAGTCGCCCTCGCGTTCAATCAGCGCTTCGACATCCTCATCGCGCATGCAAGACTCGCCCTCGCGCGGAGTAAGTTCGATCAGCGACGAGGCAGGGTCCAACCCATGGAAGCGGATTTGTGACTTCACGGCATACTGATCCGAAGGAAAC
>DASXLU010000153.1:0-5327 GCA_036496065.1 Candidatus Acidiferrum sp. | reverse complement strand
ATCTCGTCCCAAAAAATCCCTTAACCCATTCCCACATCATCAACTCCCATTCCACAAATCGATCTCACGCACGCCCTCAAATGAACTTGAGGGTGCCCCATCCTTCGCGCATCTGCTTCATGCGAAGGGTGGGTCTTACGATCCAAAGCCACAAATCCCTCGTCCGAGTCCTGACTCACATCAACTTTCGACTTTCAACTTTCAACTCTCCAAACCATCACCACTTCCGCCGAGGCAACTTCTGCGGCCACAATTGCTTCTTCGCCTCCGCCTCCAACCTCGCAAAATGTATCGCTCGCGAAGTCGCATCTTCCGCCGTCACTCGCCGCGCAATCTGCTCGCTCAACGGCATTCCCGGCACAAATCTATTTCCAGTTCCATTAGGGGGCGGGGTGTTCCCCGCCCCGGGCGCACCATTGCGTGCCCCAACACCGGCATATCTTGCACCGGAGACCAATCCATAACGCGCCGCATCCGCGGCATCGTCGCCATCTACCTTGCGAATATCTTCCACGCGCCGTTCATCCCTCACCAGCGTCGGCAAACAATCAATCAACGCTCGGCAATTGTCCGCGACTTTCCATGCATCGCTCTCGAGCAGTTGATACATCAATTGCCATCCACCCACACGGTCATCATCCGCAGGACTCGGATGCGGCAATCCATTCTGCTGCAGCACATCTCCAAGCTGTTCCGCGATCGATGCCTCACTCGTCCGGTGCGCAAACGCGTCCGGCGACAGAAATATGTCCCGTATCCCCTCGCGTCCCGTCCGCTCCACAATCGCCTGCGCCAACATCCGCGGCGACAACCCGCTCTGCACAAACTCCCGATAAGTCACAATCCGCGGTCCGCAATCGGCCTCCAAGTCTTGCCGTCCAACTCTCCGCGCCCTCTGCGGCCCCTCTGCGCCCTCTGCGTCAATCTTTTCTCCGTTCTGTTCTTTTTCCTCACTCGCAGTTCGCCAATCACCACCACCAGCCACTTCTCCAGGCACAGCACAATGCCAATACACCGCGCTAGGATGCTGGAATCCCCAGTCAATCGAAATCCACCGCGGCCACCAACTCTGCAGCCGCAACTCCTCCGCGCGTGCCGTATGCCTCCCGATCTCAAACACATTGAAGTACTGTCCCGCGAACACCGACCAGTCCCCATCCAGAAACGCCTTCCGGTATTGTTCCGGCAGCGCCTCCAGCGTCTTCCGGTAATTCACGTCGTTCGCATAAATCGGATTGTCTTCCAACCTCGCCGGAATAAAATCGTAGTCTGCAGGATCGTATTGTTCCGCCCGCTCAAATCCCGCCGGCGGCACCTTGTCCACCCACAGCGCCTTCACCCACGCATGCCCAATGTTTCCAGGATTCGTCGCTCCCGCCATACACGGAAATGTCGCTTTTCCCTTGTTAATCCCCGCTGTATATCGCGCCACTGCGCAACGATTTCGCGAAGTCAGAAATTGCCACTGCTTCAGAGTGAAATGGGTCAGCTCGTCCAGCCCAATGAACAAAAACTCCGCGCCCTGATACTGGTAAACGTCGTTCTCGTTCCGGCAATAGCCGAACCGCGTCTTGGACCCGTTGTGCCAGGTCACCACATGTTTCGCTTCGTTGTAGTTCCGATACCAGTCCCTCGGAATGTCACGCCGCAATTGCGACAGCAGCGAGCCTTCCAACTCCGGGAACGTTCTGCGCAATAGCAACGTCTCGCAACCTGCCACGTCCCTTGCCTGTTGCATCGCTTCCATCAACAGCGCCCTGGTTTTCCCTGGTCCTGCCGCTCCGCCAAACAATCGATACTTCGCTCTCGACAAGTGAAATTCCCGTTGTCGCGGATACGGCTGGTACCTCAGAACCATCTATGCTCCGCGCAGTTTTTTCCCGGCGAAATACGCCGCCGCGCCGCCCACCAACGCCAGCGCTGCCGGCCAATGATGCAAGCTCAAAATCAATCCCACGATCACAGCCGCCACTCCGCTGAGTTGCGTCACTTCTCCAATCACCACTGTCTTTGCGCTAGTCATACTCTCCTCCTCAATCCCTCACTGGCCTCGGCACTTCCACAAACCCCGTCATCTGGCTTTCCGCTGCCCGCGAACTTTTCTCGTACGCCATATCCAACAACTGTTCTACCAGCCGGCCTGCCAATTTATCGTCCGGCCCTCGCAGCAACTCCACCATCAGGTCCACCACATCGATCTTTCTGTTGATTGCCCGAACGAATGCTCTCCCGTTTTTCGGCAGCAGCCTCCGTCTCGTCCCCAACAGCGCTCGTCCGCTCGGCCGTTCCTCTTCCTGCTGGTTTCTACTTCCCTTGCCTTTTTTGTCTGTCATGAATGGCCCTACTCCTATACCGTCATTCCGAGCGCAGCGAGGATCTCTGCGCCATCGCGCGCATTCCGCGCGATGAATCTCTCTTCGATGCCTGCGTCTTGATTCACCACTACCCCGGCTGCCGCATCCCTTTTTGCCTGTATTGCGGAGAGTGCCTTCCTGCTTCTGCTCCCCAGCCACTTCTGCGCATGTTTCCCCGCTCGGGACGGTTGCAAGTATGAGGGTTGCACCTCCGCCACCTTTTTCGCGGCTTCCATCGTCAGTCGCAGCATGGTTCGCGCGCACGCTGTCCTCGACAACTCCCTCTACCGAAGGCACTCTCCCGCGCTGGCAGCTTTTGCCGCCTGCGCGAAACTCTTCACTCAAGCTCTTCGCCACCTGAAGTCCAGTCCGCATAAATTGTTTTGTTTTTCTAAAGTCTCGATCGGCCAGCACTGTTAGTCAGCGGATTTGCGGATTCCATCCAGGCCATTCATTGGCCCACGGTTCCACGGCGCAACATCTTCCACCAGCGGCACCGCCTCATCCACCGCCGGACCATGCGCCAAACACCCCAGCATCACTCCCGCCAACCCATCGCGATGCATCTTGCACAAACTCGACCCCGCCACCGCCCGTCGCCCACACGGAGCCCAACCCTGTTTACTCCGCGCCACAGGCTGATACGCCGCGCATCGAACCTTACTTGTATTTTTGGGATTCACCACAAACTCAGACCCGCCTAACACTACCTGCCACGCAAACGTGGGTGCCGCATCCCTTTTCCGTCTTTCAGGAAAAGGGTGCGGGTTTAGACCCGCCCACGAAGATCACGCTCCACATCGAGAGAACTCCGCGCGAATCTCTCTTCAATCCTCGCGTCTTGTTTCACCTTTATGCTTTTGTCATCCCGACCGAAGCGACCCTGCCTTTTCTTCGCTCGTATTTTGCGCGCTGGGTTGCGCAGCGGAGGGATCCCGGCGAGATCTCTACCCATCGCAAATCATCTGAAATCAATTGGACATCTGCCGGGTGCCGCATCCCTTTTCCGTCTTTCAGGAAAGGGTGCGGGTTTAGACGCAACCACGCCGATCACGTGCCCCTGACGCCGTGGCCTCCGAGAAACCGCCCCCACAAAAGCAAAAGCCCCAGCTCATCGCCAGGGCTTGGATACACTTCTCAATGCCAGAAGTATACCACACTCTAAATTAATGTCAAGGGTAATATGCGTACCTAACGAATTTTTCCCTTCAACCCATCTGTCCTTTACTCTTGACGCCCCTTTCCCCTCAGCGCAATATCCGCAAATCGTGGGATTGCGCTACCGAGAGAGGTTCCCATGCCCTATTTCTGTCACCAGGTCCGCTACACCAAAGAAGCTTGGGCCCGGCTCATGCAAAATCCTCAAGATCGACTCGAAGCGGTCCGCGCTCCCATCGAAAAACTCGGCGGCAGAATTCACACCTCTTTTTTCGCCTTCGGCCCCTTCGATGTTCTCGCCATCACCGAGTTTGCCGACAATATCTCCGCCGCCGCGATAGCCATTGCCTTCGCTGCCGGTGGTGCGGTGTCTGATATCCAGACCACTCCGCTACTTACAGCCGCACAAGCCGTCGAAGCTCTTCGTAAGGCAAGCACGTGCGGCTATCGCGCGATCACCGCTGACTCTGCATCAGGTACTACGGCAGGCCGCTGAATCCAAAAAAGTACTACGCCGAATTATTTTTTGAAATTTATTGCATGCGCAAAATCGTTATTGTGCGGGAATAGGCTGGTATTACGCTGTTTTTACTTGACGCACTCTGCGCGCGAGGCCACCATGGTTACCCCAGCACTCCTCGTCCGCCAAGGAGAAAGTCCCGATGCCGATCTTTTGTCACCACGTTCGATATACCACCGACGGTTGGAGCCGTTCTTTTCAGAATGACGTCGACCGTTTTGCAGCTGTCCGGGCCCCCATCGAAAAACTTGGCGGGTGTCTGCGAGCCACTTATTTCACCAATGGAACTTTCGACGTTTTAGCGATCAGCGAATTTCCAGTGGAGATCTCGTCTTCCCAGATTTCCATCGCTTTCGCCGACGGCGGCGCCGTCGCCACGATCGACAGTACTCCGCTGCTAACAGCCAACGAGGCTGCATCCGCCTGGGGGAAAACTACGGCAACTGTGCCGCGATCAGCTAGCCCAGTGAAGCTTCTTGCCGCCGTTGCCGATCGCTAGGTGTGACTCGGTCTCCGGCACACTTCCACAATCTTTTTTTAAGTTCTCGCCGCACAGTGCATAGCTGCGTTAAGCGCCTCTCGCTTTCCCGCTCAATCCTTCTGGAACTCTCCGTGTCCTCTGTGCCCTCTGTGGTAAAAGCCTTTAGCCTTTCGCTTTTAGCCTTTCGCTTTTAGCCTTTCGACTTCAAGCCTCAGTATTCCAGATACATCTCTACGTATAGCCGGTGACCGCACGTGTGGCGCTACCGTCGTTCTGCCGCCCTCTTTCATCCCTATCCCCTCTGCTAAACTCTTTAAGTGCCTCCCCTTGCTCCGTCTCCGAGACTTACAAATATTCGCCTACACCCTATCAAGTCTCTTGATCCCATCTCCGTGCCCTCCGTGCGCATCGGCCCTTCCGGTGGTCTCACGCTCGACCGTGCCTGGGCTCTGTTTTCCGTCGATGGCAAATGGGTCAACGGCAAGCGCACTGCCGCTATTCATCTGATCCGCGCGGAATTCCCACCCGATCTCTCTTCAGTCAAACTCTCCGTGCCTGGCGATCGGCGCAACGTTCCGACCCGCTCGTTTGCGTTCCCAAACGAATACGAAGACGCCGCGGAATGGTTCAGTGTCTACTTCGAGCAGCAGATTATCGTTCGTTATTCCCCAGATGGTTTTCCCGACGACACCATCGCCAACGGCCCCACCATCGTCTCCACCGCATCGTTGCAATCCGTCGCAGATTGGTTCCCTGGCATCTCGCTAGACGAGACCCGTTTGCGTTTCCGCGCATCTCTTGAAATCGACAACGT
>DASXLU010000152.1:0-5880 GCA_036496065.1 Candidatus Acidiferrum sp. | reverse complement strand
TTGATCGTAGGCGCCGCAGCTTGGGTGCTTTACTCCCAGCACCATTCAGGTGCGGTGAAGGCGAATGCTGGAAGTGCTCAGTCAGATTTTGGGCCGACCTTGGTCAATCGAACTCCAACTCCAAGTCAGAATCCTGCCGGAATGGCGTGGATTCCCGGTGGCGTCTTCTCAATGGGGGCAAACGATCCACCGGACATGGACGACGTCGGCATGAAGGCGACCCGCGACGCGCGGCCCATTCACCGCGTCTACGTCGACGGCTTCTTCATGGACAAGACTGACGTTACCAACGCGCAGTTCGCCAAATTTGTACGAGCGACCGGCTATGTCACGGTGGCCGAGCGCAAACCGCGGGCCGAGGATTTTCCGGGCGCTCCTCCCGAAAATCTGGTTGCGGGATCGGTGGTTTTCACTCCACCCAATCATCCGGTCTCACTGAACGATCATTACCAGTGGTGGAGCTATGTAAAAGGAGCGAACTGGCGGCACCCTCTGGGTCAGGGCAGTGACATCAAAGGCAAGGACGAGTACCCGGTGGTGCAGATCGCGTACGAAGACGCGCTCGCGTATGCCAAATGGGCAGGCAAGCGTTTGCCGACCGAGGCAGAGTGGGAGTTCGCCGCGCGCGGCGGACTGGCCGGAAAGCCGTTTGTCTGGGGAGGCGAGTTCCGGCCCAATGGCAAGTGGATGGCGAACACTCATCAGGGACAGTTTCCGACGCGCGACACCGGCGAAGATGGATTCGCGGGGATCGCGCCGGTGGCAAAGTATCCGCCAAATCCGTACGGGCTGTACGATATGGCCGGCAACGTCTGGCAGTGGACCAGCGATTGGTATCGTCCCGACTACTATCAGCAGCTTGCGGCGGCGGGCGCAGTGGCGCGCAATCCGCAGGGACCGAGCAGCGCGTTCGATCCCGATGAGCCGAACCAGCCCAAGAAGGTCCATCGCGGCGGCTCATTCCTTTGCACGGACCAGTATTGCTCGCGCTACATCGTGGGAACGCGCGGCAAAGGTGAGGTCAGCACCGGAACCAACCACCTCGGCTTCCGGTGTGTGATGAAATCTTAGAGCAGCACCAAACCAATTCAGATGCCACTCAATCGCAATGCGCTAAGGGAGTTAGGAATGCCCAATCTTCGGCGAATAGTGTTCGCCATGTTGTTCCTCGTCCCTTTCTCGCTCGCACAAGAAACACACAACCACAGCGCACCTGAAAAACTTGGAACGGTATCGTTCCCTGTTTCTTGCGCGCCAGCCGTGCAGCAGCAGTTCAATCGAGGCGTAGCTCTGCTTCACTCCTTCGCCTACGCCGCTGCCGAAGAAGCATTTCAAGGCGTCGCTAAACTTGATCCGCAGTGTGCGATGGCTCATTGGGGAGTAGCGATGACCTATTATCACCAGCTGTGGGATCCACCTATCGCATCCTCCGCAATTCCCATTGCGCAAAAAGAAGTTCTGCGCGCGCAGCAGATCGGGACCACCTCCGAACGCGAACGTCAGTTCATTCATGCGTTGGCGTTGTTATTTCAGGACGTGGCCACCGTGCCATACCGAACCCGGGCATTGAATTACGAGCAAGCGATGAGCAAACTCGCTTCAGCCAATAGAACAGATACCGAATCGAAGGTGTTTTACGCGCTCGCCCTTCTGGCCAACGCATCTCCGGCCGACAAAACTCACGCAAACCAGAAACAGGCGGCCGATATCCTCGAGCCGCTTTACCGCGCGAATCCGCAGCACCCGGGAGTCCCCCACTACCTCATCCACGCTTACGATAATGCCGAACTCGCACCGAGAGGCCTCGCCGCCGCAAGAGCCTACTCTCAGATTGCACCCTCAGCGCCGCACGCATTGCACATGCCATCGCACATCTTTACGCGTCTCGGCCTGTGGGACGACTCTATCGCTTCCAACCTTGCGTCAAGGGCAGCCGCCCATCAGCAGGCCGACACTGGAGAAGAGCTCCATGCCATGGATTATCTGGTGTATGCATATCTGCAGAGTGGACGCGACAAAGACGCGGCTCAGGTCGTCCAGCAACTCAAAGACATGCAGAACCTGAATGCGCCCGATTTCAAAATAAATTATGCCTCTACCGCGATGCCGATCCGCTATGCGGTAGAGCAAGGTCATTGGGCCGACGCTGCCGGTATCGCGCCCCCGTTAGCAGCCTCACCTCAGGTTGTCGCAATCGCCGTTTGGGCTCGAGGCCTGGGACTCGCCCGAACTGGACGCGCAGCCGAGGCGCATGCGGAAATCGAGCGATTGCAGCAGCTCGAAAAACAGCTTCGCGCTTCAGGCAATGACTATTGGGCCGCACAGGTGAAGATCCTGACCGGCGAAGTCATTGCCTGGACTACCCAGGGTGACGGCAAGCCCGGCGAAGCCGCAACCATCATGCGCACGGCAGCCGACGAGGAGGACGCAATCGAGAAGCTTCCCGTGACACCCGGGCCGATCATCCCTGCCCGCGAACAACTCGGTTGCTTGCTCCTGGAGCAGAATCAGCCCGCCGCAGCGCTGAAGGAATTTGAAAAAGCCCTGACAAACGCGCCAGGTCGGCGCGGGGCACTCGAGGGCGCGGCGCACGCCGCCGCTTTTTCCGCCCGCAACTGACCCAATAGCCTCTCGCCATTTCGAAATATACGAAATCTTTCGTTGACAAGTACGAATAACCTCGTATATGGTGGTCCGCATGATCAAGAAGCGCGAGCTACCGAGACCAACCGAAGGCGAGCTACAGCTGCTTGGAATTCTTTGGGAACGCGGACCATCTACGGTCCGGGAGTTGTTTGAGGAAGTCAATGCGGAGCGCCCGGTCGTGTATACCGGCGTGCTCAAGCTTCTACAGATAATGACCGAGAAGGGCCTCGTGTTGCGAGACGAGCGCGAACGAGCGCACGTCTACCGCGCAGCAGTGTCGCAGGCTGATACAGAACGGCGGCTCCTCCGCGAATTAAGCGAGAGATTCTTCGCAGGCAGCGCCGCACAATTGGCATTAAGAGCTCTCGAAATGGAGAAGTCCAGCGAAGAGGAGCTCGATGCGATCCGGCAGTTAATTGAGAAGAAGGCCGCTGCAAGCTAGTAGTGGATTCGCACTTTTGTTGACGGCGGCGAGCGTCGATGCCGTTTCGGATTTTTGAAGGAGTCGGATATGAACTCGATCAGTTGGCTGTCGCGGGGAGAGATCATAGCGCTTGGATGGACCCTGCTTCACTTCTGCTGGCAGGGCACTGCGGTCGCCGTAGCGTATTCGGTAGCCGATCGAATGACCTCGCGTGCAACCTCGGGGGTTCGGTACGCGGTCGCACTCATTGCATTGTTGCTGATGCCTATAGTTGTTGCGGCTACGTTTGTGGAGGAGATGCGCATAGCGGCCCCGGCCCACGTGAACGAGGCGGCGACAGCGACAATCCCACACCTGCCGCTGGATGGACGGCACGGACCAGTCCTGCAGGAGATCCCACTGACGCTCTCGCTGGCCGTCAATCAGCCAAATTCCTGGCTGGCTGCAAGAACCGAGCGCGTATTGCCGTGGGTGGATACTCTATGGATCCTGGGGATGCTGCTATTAGCGGTGCGCGCCATGGGCGGCTGGTGGCAGCTCGAACAGGTGCGACGACGAGCGCGAACCCTGGTCCCTGAAGAACTGGAGCGCTCCTTCCATCGAATCTGCAAACAGATTCAAATCAGTCAGCAAGTCGCTCTGCGAGTGTCGAGTGAAGTGATTTCTCCGCTCGCCATGGGTGTGTGGCGAGCGACGGTAATTCTGCCCGTCAGCACCGTGATGGGACTCCCAATGGAGCAGTTAGAAGCAGTCCTGGCCCACGAGCTCGGCCACATCCGGCGTTGGGACTATCTTTGGAACCTGCTGCAAACAGCCATAGAGAGCGTGCTCTTCTTCCATCCTTCGGTCTGGTCCCTGAGCCGCGCCGTGCGGGAACGGCGTGAGATCTGCTGCGATGAAATTGCGGTCCAAAGCTGCGCCGGTGCGACAGTCTACGCGCGAGCTTTATTGCGTCTTGAAGAGCAGAGGACGACACAGTTGCGCCTCGCCATGGCGCTGAACGGATGCAACGGATCCCTTTTGCAACGGGTACGACAGGTTTTGGGAGAGGGTATGGCCATCGAGAGCAGTATGACGAGTGGGATTCGTGTGGCGGCTGCCGGCGCGGTTGTCGTAGCGCTGTTGCTGGCGCCCAAAATTGGCAAGGCAGTAGCGTTTCCAACGGTGGGCGCCTCTCACCCAGTGGTGGCGCGCGCCCTCGCAGCGTCGCCCCGGCAGACGACGTCACACATGGTCGCGGAGACGGCGCAAATCGAGGCTCCCGTGGCCGCGTCGGCACCAGCTGCCACGCCGAGCGCGATACTCAGCGGGGGCGCACCAACGTCGATAGCGCCCGTGGCACAAGTGCATGTCCAGCCGTCGGTCTCGCCGGCGATTGAAGTGAACGTAGAGGTGGCGCCTTTTCAGGGTGATCCGCAGCCCGCAGGTGGAACAAATCAGCCGAAGGGCATGGCCTATCTCGACGGCATGCGTGCCGCGGGATATTCGCTCGATCTAAACAACGATCTGAACACCTTGGTAGCGTTGAAGTCATTGGGCGTCACGCCCGAGTATGCGAAATCCATGGGCGCGATCGGATTCGGAAAGCCGACGGCGCATGAGTTGATCACGCTGAAGTCCCTGGGCATCACGCCTGAGTACATTACCGCGATGAAGCAAAGCGGACTAGGGCCGAAAGATTTTCATGAAGCGGTAACAGAGAAGTCGCTGGGTATCACGCCGGAATATGCGACAGCAATGAAGCAGAAAGGCTTTGGCGACCTCGACGTGCACCAGTTGATCGCATTGAAAGCCCAGGGCATGACACCGGAGTATGCAGGCTGGCTCAGGCAGCAGTTCCCACAGGCGACTGTTGGGGAATTGAAGCGGGCTGCGGTCTTTCACATCGATGAAAAATTCATGGCTCAGGCAAAGGCCCACGGTTTCGACGAGAAGAACTTCGATAAATTGTTGCGGCTGAAGATGTCAGGCCTGCTTGACGATTAAGGAGTCCCCGGTGCTCACCTTTTCCAAGGAGAAAAATATGCGGCGAATTCTAGCGCTTGGCTTGCTCTTCGCCCTGGGTGGGACCACAGCAGTCGCCGACACGACCGGTACCTGCTCCATCCGCGCCGGACGAACCGAGGACAAAATGTCGTTCAGCTGGCAGCGTGGAGATTGCGCCACCGAACATCGCTGCAACGATGGTGGCTCAGACATGTTCTGGAGCAAGTGGAGTGGCGTGACGCCTGCAGACCTCGAGCGCGAAGGTGCATCGGTGGATGCCCGCATGCGAGCAGAATCGGGCGAAATGCGTTGTGTGGGAACGGTCCACGAGGCGGCCATACGCGGAACCTACTCTTTCGCTCCCGATGCGCAATTCGCAAAGCGCATGGAAGCGATGGGCTTTTCCGACCAGACGCCGGAACGGTTACAAGGCTACGCCATGCTTGATGTGACTACCGCATGGGTGAAAGAGATGAAAGACGCGGGCGTCACTGAAATGACCGCAGAGAAACTGATGGGCCTGAAGGCCCTGAAAGTAGATCCATCCTATGTCAAGGCGATGGCTGCCGCCGGATATCCGGAACTGCGCGCCAACAAGTTGACCAGCATGAAAGCCGTCGGAGTGTCCCCGGAGAAAGTGCAGGCGATCCGGACAATGGGCTACTCGCCTACCGAAGAAGAGTTGATTCAAATGAGCGTCTTCAAAATCGACGCCGCCTTCGTCGAGCGAATGAAAGCCCGCGGATTCCAGAACCTGACCATCGCTCAGTTGGTAAAGATCAAAGTATTCAAACTCGACGAGTAAGTTCGAACCTTTCCGCTCG
>DASXLU010000151.1:0-10320 GCA_036496065.1 Candidatus Acidiferrum sp. | reverse complement strand
GTGTCGAGGTCGGGCTCGGCGAACATTTTCGACATCATCATTTTTTTCTCTTCGCCCACGCCGTGCTCGCCGGTGATCGAGCCGCCCGCTGCAATGCACAACTCCAGAATGCGGTACGACAGAGCCTCGGCTGCCTGTTCCTGCCCGGAAATGTGGCGATCGTATAGCACGAGAGGATGCAGGTTGCCGTCACCCGCGTGGAAAACATTCGCAACGCGCAATCCGGTTTCCTGGCTCATGCGGGAAATTTCGCTCATCACTTTAGGTAAAGCCGTTCGCGGAATCACTCCGTCTTGCACGATATAGTTTGGAGAAATCCGGCCCATCGCTGCGAATGCGGCTTTTCTGCCCTTCCACACCAGTGCCCGTTCAACGTCCGACTGCGCCACGCGAATTTCTGACGCGCCGTTGCGCCGGCACAATGCGTCAACTTCTTTCATCAACGCCGCCACCTCTGCTACGGGTCCATCGAGTTCCACCAGCAGCAGGCCGCCGCAGTCCGGATAATTCGCGTGTACCGCAGCCTCGGCTGCCTGAATCGCCAGGTTGTCCATCATCTCGATGGCCGCCGGTAGCATTCCGGCCGCGATAATATCGCTTACTGCCGCTCCCGCTTCGTTTGTGCTCGGAAATGCAGCGAGCAAGGTGCGAATGCATTCCGGCCGTTTCACGACTCGAAGAATAATTTTCGTGGCGATTCCGAGCGTTCCTTCCGAACCAACGAACACACCCGCGAGATCGTATCCGGGCGCGTCGAGCGTTTTGCCGCCGAAATGCACCAGCGAACCATCGGGAAGCACCACTTCCAATCCCAGCACGTGAGTCGTAGTGAAACCGTATTTCAGGCAGTGTGCACCCCCAGAATTCTCGGCCACGTTGCCTCCGATGCTGCACACGGATTGCGACGAAGGGTCTGGAGCATAAAAATATTCCTGGGCCAGAACGCGGCCGGTCACATCGAGGTTCATTACGCCAGGCTCGACGACCACGCGCGCGTTCGGCAGATCAACTTCCAAAATGCGGTTCATCCGCGCCAGGCTGATCACAATTCCATTCTTGACGGGAAGCGCTCCACCACTCAAGCCCGTGCCCGAGCCGCGCGCCACAAACGGTATGCGTTCGCGATGGCAAATCTTCACGATGTCTTGAACTTGTTGCGTGTTGGAAGGCAGAAGAACAGCTTGCGGCATTACGCGAAAATTGGTGAGCCCGTCGCACTCATACGTGTGCAGCTCTTCGTCGGAGCAAATCAGCTCGCGCTCCCCGACGATGGCGCGGAATTCCTGCAAGATGCGAGCGTCCACGGCTGCCTTTCCTGAACGGGCCACGGCTCCCAGGGCATCGCGCCCCCTCGTGAGCAGCTTGCCCCATCACCGCACGAACGTCAAACCATGCGGAATGAACTGCGGGAAGACGTATGCGTAGAGCATCACGATGATGCCAACGATCGCCGCAAGAGAAATGGAATGCCAGAAGACCCAGCGGAAAATAATGCCTTCGTTGCCAACTTGATTGGTGGCTGCGGTCGCAACGGTGATCGACTGAGCGTCCACCATTTTCCCCATGACTCCGCCCGCGCTGTTCGTGGCGCACATCAGAATTGGACTGAGATTCAGCTGCTCGGCAGTGATGCGCTGCAATCCGCCAAATAGTGCGTTTGAGGAAGTGTCGCTACCGGTCAGCGCCACTCCAAGCCATCCAATGTACGTGCCAAAAAATGGAAACAGCCAGCCCGTTCGCGTGAAAGCTAAACCTAGAACAGCATCCATGCCGGAATATCGAGTGACGTAGCCGAGCCCGAGCATGCACGACATTGCGACGATCGCATAGCGCATGCGATATAAAGTGCGGCCAAAAATCTGCATAAGCTTTCTGGGTTTCACTCCGATAATCAGTCCCGAAAAAATTGCCGCGAAAAAGCATCCCGTACCCGTAGCGGTGAGCCAGTTGAAATCAAACTTCGCATTTTCAGCGGTGGGTTTCGAAACGACCGGCTGCGCACGAAAGACCGCTTTGTGAAGATACGGCACTTCCCAGCCGCCTGTTTTGAAGGCGGGCGTGGTGGCGCGACCCATGGCGTTTTTCACCGTGGGCAGTCCCCACAGCAACACGAATATCGACAAGATGGCGAAGGGCAGCCACGCTCGCGCAATTTCCCCGCCGGTATATGTGCGCGGCGCCCGACTTTGTTGCAACTGGCGGACATCCCACTCATCGTCCATCTGATCGACGACGATCGGGCTCTTCGACGGCACGTCTGTTGAAACCCCGCCGGAGACTGGCAGCGGAGTATCTCGCTCGTCCTCGAAGCGCCAGATTTTCTTCGGTTTCCAGAAGCGCAAGAACACCAGCATGGCAATCATCGAAGTGACGCCGGCGGCGATGTCCACCAGATTGCTGTCCATGTAGTTCGACCAGAAAAATTGCATGCCCGCGAAAGAAATTCCCGTGACCAGAATCGCCGGCAAAACTTCCAACGTTTCCGACCAACTCACCATCGCGCGCACCAGCCAGAAAGGCACGATGACTGCGGTGAACGGTAGAATCCGCCCAATCATCGCGTTCAAATCGCTCTCGGGCAGCGCGGTGACGACCGCCAGCGTGTGCACTGGAGTGCCGATGGCGCCCCAAGCGACGGGCGCAGTGTTCGCAATCAGGTTCAGTGCCGCAGCGTGAAACGGTTTGAATCCGAGCCCAATCATGAAGGCGCCCGCGATTGCCACAGGTGCGCCGAAACCTGCGGCTCCTTCGATGAATGCCCCAAAACAAAAGGCCACCAAGAGAAGTTGTAGCCTGCGGTCAGGCGTAATCGCTGCTACCGACTGCTTCATGATTTCGAATTGCCCGGTTTCGACGGAAATGTCGTAGAGGTACACCGCGGCAATCACGATCCAGACGATCTTCAGCAATCCAAACGCGCCGCCGTACACGAAACTGGTTACGGCAAGCTTCGCGGGCATGCCGAACGCAATCATTGCGCAGAGAACCGCCGTCGCTCCGCCTGCGATTGCGCACCAGTGTGGCCGCACTTTCAGACCGGCCAGCAGGCCAAGCAAAACGACGATAGGCAGTGCAGCAACCAGTGTTGACAACCACCAGTGCCCGAACGGATCGTAAACCTGCGTCCAGGTCATCCAAGTCCTCCGGCGGGCACGCGTGCGGCAGCTTCCCAGCCAAAATCGCACGCTTCCGATACCCTGTTTACTGTGGGTCTGTCAAGGATTAAAGAGATTGCGCTGAGTAAGCTTAGGAGTTTTCATACTCGATGTTCGAGATTTCAGCAGTAACAGGAGTTTCGTGAAGTCAAATTCTTGGATTAGTGGCGAAACAAGTCGTCTCCTGAAACTCAAAGCGGCTGAAACGAGCCCGTTCTAGTACCGAAACGGCGTTTCTTTTTGAGTGGTCAAAAGGCGGCTAACCCTAAGTAAATCTTACCCCTGCAGTAAAAAATACATATACGTACCGAGCGACAGTAGCTCAAAAGTGTCGTATTAATAAAGGGTTACGACTTTTGTTCTCCGGCTAGCGACGTGCATCACCCAAGACTGGCGGTTTTCTACCCGTTCCGCAGAACGCGTTGAAGATAAAGACGTAGTTGGCTCCGGGCAACTTTAGCCGGATTAGATACCGGCCATATCAGAAGTTGGGTCCGCAGGAGATATGTTTGGAATGACCACACCAGCCGATGCTAGTTCGGAACAGCCCTCGCCTAGTCCGCCGAGATGGCGCGATCGTGTCAAAGCACTGAAAAACGTTCCGCCCGTTTTCAAACTCGTGTGGGAATCCGCGCCGGGAGCGGTCAGTGCCAGCTTAGTTCTGCGCCTGTTCGCGTCGCTAGTACCACTAGCACTCTTAAAAGTGACGCAGTTCATCATTGATTCCATCGTTGCGCTCAACTCTCATCACACGCCGCTGCCAAGTTATTTCTGGTATCTGGTCGGCTTGGAATTTGTAATCGCCAGTCTTGCCACGGTTCTGGGGCGAATCATCGATTTCTGCGACACGGTTCTCGCCGACAAGTACACCCGGCACGTAAGCACGCGGATCATGGAGCACGCTTCGCGTCTGGACCTGACTCGCTACGAAGATCCAACTTTTTACGACAAGATGGAGCGCGCGCGTGTTCAAGGCACGGATCGCGTGTTGATGATCCAAATGACCGGCCGCTTGATCCAGGAAGGGATCACAACGATCAGTTTGGCCGCCGGCATTTTCCTTTACTCGCCGATGCTTTTGTTCTTCCTGGTAATTTGCATCATGCCTGCATTCCTGGGGCAGACTCACTTCGCGTTTCAAGGCTATGCCCTCAACTTTGGACAGACCCCGGCACGTCGGCAGATGGACTACTTGCGCATTCTTGCCGGTAGCAAAGAGAGCGCCAAGGAACTGAAACTCTTCGGACTGGGCCCATTCCTGGTGAACCGCTACCGTGGCCTGTCCGACGAACTGCATCGGCAAAATGTGAGCCTTGCGAAAAGCAAGCTTATCTACGGCGGATTTCTGACCGTTCTGGGTACGCTGGGCTATTACGGAACGTATGCGTACGTTGTCTACCAAACGGTGCAGGGCGCATTAAGCATCGGCCAATTGACGTTCCTGGCGGGCGCCATTGCCGGCGCAAGCACGAACATCCAGGCATTCTTCTCGACGTTCTCGGGAATCGCAGACCAAGCGCTGTTCATGACCGACCTTCTGGACTTCTTCGCGGTTCAACCCAAAATCACCACGAAGCCCAACGCGATTAAAGCTCCGAAACCCATTCGCCTGGGCATCGAATTTCAGAACGTTTCCTTCGCCTATCCAGGCACCCAACGCAAAGTTTTGAATAACGTGAGCCTTAAGCTCAACCCACAAGAACGCATCGCGCTGGTGGGTGAAAACGGACAGGGGAAAACGACCATCATCAAGTTGCTGACGCGGCTGTATGACCCTACGGAGGGACGCATCCTTCTGGATGGTGTCGATCTTCGCGACTACGACCTCGAGGACTGGTGGAATGAGATCGGCGTCATTTTCCAGGATTTTGTGCGCTACGACATGACCGCGGGCGAGAACATCGCCGTGGGTCGTATTGATGCCGCGAAAGAATTGTTCCAGATTCGCGCCGCTGCGATGAAAAGCTACGCAGAGAGCGTGATCCGCAAATTGCCGAACTCCTACGACCAGGTGCTCGGTTGCCGCTTTGAAGGTGGCGTCGACCTTTCTGGTGGTGAATGGCAGAGGATCGCTCTGGCGCGCGCACACTTGCGAGATGCTCAACTCTTGATTCTGGACGAGCCCACCGCTGCGCTGGACGCGAAATCAGAGCGCGAAGTTTTCGAACGTTTTGCTGACCTTACTAAAAATAAAACCACTGTCCTCATTTCACATCGATTCTCCACTGTCCGGATGGCGGATCGCATTTTAGTGCTTGAGGGCGGACGTATCGCAGAACAGGGCCCCCACGACCAGTTGGTTCGGGATGGGGGACGTTATGCGGAGATGTTTGAACTGCAGGCCGCGGGCTATCGATAGCGCGGGAGTTGGGAGAACGGACATGGCTACACCACAGCAGTCTTTGGACCTGGGACTCATTCTTCCGTTGCCAGAGAAAGAGCCCGTTTCGTCGTGCAAAAGTGAAGTGAATCTCGTGGCACCGGAACTCATGACACCTACTGAGCCAGTCGTAAATTTCGCCGGAGCGTTCGAAGAGCTCGTCCACTGGGTAACGGCCAAACCCACAAAAGATTCGTTGTTGGCTCTGGATGCTCGCTGGAAAAGCACAGCGGAACTCATAAGCTACGCCGCAACTCAATTACAGAAGTCGCCGTCGGCAACCTGGATTGTACCGGGCGATGGCGCAAAAATGCTTTCGGAAAATCTGCCGGTGATGAAGCTGGCCCTGTTGGAAGCGAAAGCTGGAATTCAGAACGCCGAAAAATTGCCTTTCGTAGCCGACGAGACGGACGCGATTCCCCGTTCTTTCGCCCTGGCATCAACATATCTGCAGTCTGTTGGCTGGCGATTTGAAGAGCAGACTTTTGCGCAATTTATTTGTGCCGCGCAGGAAAAGATCCCGGTATTGTCGTCGGAAATCTGGAACCTGAAACCCTTCCTGGAATTCGAACTGCTCGAGCAAGTCGCCGACGAGATTGCTCAAGTCGGATATGCGGAAACAAAGTCCGCGGTTACGCCTGTCACGTCGCCAGCATCGATTTCGTCGTCCACGCCGAGCAGGTTGTCCTGTGCGGTCAGCAGTCTTCTGCGCGTAACCGGTCTCGAATGGAAAAGTCTGTTCGAAGATGTCTCGCAGATCGAAGCCATCCTGCGGACCGATCCGGCCGGAGCATACTCAATGATGGATCACGAGACACGTGAATCCTATCGCGCGGCCATTGCTGATTTCTCGGTAAAGTCTGCATCGACAGAAGCGGAAGTGGCGCGGCGAGCTGTCGCGCTGGCCATGCCTGCCGAAAATGCCGACGTGAGCATGCGCGCGAAGGAACGGCGCACCCACGTTGGCTATTACCTGGTGGATGCCGGCAAGGCCGCACTGAAAACTGAAATCGGTTACCAGCGTTCCCTGTTCACGCAGGCACGGGACTTTGTCCTGCGGTGGTCCGATCTATTTTATTTGACCTCGATTGAAGTGCTGACGTTTGCGGTTATGGCGCTACTTATCACCCGCGTGCACGTAACCGCGCTTGGCATCCTTCCCGTTATTCTGCTGATCTTGCCAGCGGTACAGTGCGCTATCGCCGCAGTGAATTTGATCGTTACGCGGCTGTTGCCGCCCAGAAAACTGCCTAAACTGGATTTCTCCAAAGGCATCCCCAGCGACTGCACGACGATTGTAGCGGTACCCACGTTGTTGACCAGCGAAGAGCAGGTACGCCTTGCGGTGCAGGCGCTGGAAGTTCGCTTCCTGGCCAATCGTGATCCTCATCTTCATTTTGGCCTGGTTACAGATCCTCCTGACTCCGCACAACAATTCGACGAGAAAGACAGCTTGGCGGAGCTTTGTGCTCGATTGGTTCGAAAACTGAATGAGAAATATAGCCAGGAACAGCGCGGCACCTTCTTTCATTTCCATCGTCATCGCACATACAACGAAGAAGAAGGCGTCTGGATGGGCTGGGAACGGAAGCGCGGAAAGCTTCTCGACTTCAATCGTCTTCTGCTGAAGCAGGGTGACAACTTCCCTATCAAGACGGGCGATCTTTCACTGCTGGAAAATGTTCGCTACGTCATCACACTCGATCTGGATACCCAGTTGCCTCCAGGAGTTGGTCACAAGCTGGTCGGCACACTGGCGCATCCGCTGAATCGTGCGGTCATTAGCGAGCGCAGCAACACTGTAGTGGAAGGCTACGGAATTCTGCAGCCGCGAGTCGACATCAACCTGATCTCAACGAATCGTTCGCGCTTTGCCAAATTACTTTCGGGCGACACGGGGATCGACATCTACACGCGAGCGGTTTCCGATGTCTACCAAGACCTTTTTGGCGAAGGTATCTTTACGGGCAAAGGCATCTATGAACTGGCCGCGTTCGACCAAGTACTGGAGCATCGCCTTCCATGCAATCTGGTACTAAGCCACGACTTGATCGAAGGCGAATACGCTCGCACAGGACTCGTATCTGACGTCGAAGTCGTCGACGACTATCCTTCGCACTATCGCGCTTTCAGTCGCAGGAAACATCGTTGGGTGCGCGGCGATTGGCAGATCATGTTCGGCCTGATGGGTCGCGTGCGCAACGCTTCCGGGCAAATGATGCGCAACCCGCTGAACCACATCTCGCGCTGGAAAATTATCGACAACCTGCGTCGCAGCCTGACAGACGGCGCCACGATGCTGGCGCTGTTATACGGATGGCTCGTGCTACCCGAAGCTGCAGGGCGCTGGACCCTTGCCGCGTTGGCAATCTTGGTCTTCCCGACGTATTTTCCGTTGTTTGTCGCACTGGTTACGGCGGGAAAAGCATGGTTCCGGTCAGACTTCTGGCGGGGTCTGTGGGCCGACTTCGTTTTAGCGAATTATCAGATGTTCGTACGCATCACCTTCCTGGCTCACCAGAGCCTGATCGAAGTCGATGCCGTAATCCGCTCGATCGTGCGGATGAACATCACTCACAAGAAACTCTTGCAGTGGGAGACAGCCGCCGACGCAGAAGTGGCCGGGCGTGGCAGCGGGCTCGTCGACACCTACCTCAAGTACAGCCTGGTATCTTCGCTGGCGCTTGGCGCTCTGATCTATTTCTTACACCCACACTCGTTGCCAATCGCTGCCCCGTTCCTGTTTCTCTGGGGCACGTCGATCTGGGTTGCAGACTGGCTGAATCACGCGCCGCGGCAGCGCGTGGGAGTGCTTAACAAAGAAGATCGGCAAATGGTTCGTGATGCCGCGCTGCGCACCTGGCGGTTTTTCCGCGAATTCAGCAACGCAGACGAGAATTGGCTGATTCCGGATATCGTTCAGGAAGATCCGCCGCTGATGGCTCATCGCGTTTCGCCGACAAATTTGGGGCTGCTGCTGAATTCGAGATTGGCCGCCCACGATCTGGGCTACCTGTCGACCGAAGAATTCATTCGAGACACGGAAGCAACGCTAGACACCGTGAAACGCATGCCCAAGAGCACCAAAAGCAAAGGGCATCTCTATAACTGGTATGAAAACAGCACGCTCGAGCCGGTGGCACCGTTATTCGTTTCTACAGTGGATAACGGCAACCTGCTTTCCAGCTTGTGGACTCTGAAACATGGCTGCATGGAGATCCTAAATCAGCCCTTGCTGCGAACCTCCGTTTGGGAAGGCATTCGCGACCACGTCAACGTGCTCATCGAGGTCGCTATTCAAAAGTGCGGAAGAGGCAAGATCGTTCGCGACGCGCGCAATTTGAAGCGTCGCGCCAACGAACTGGTTTCAGGTGAATTGGACCGCATCGAGGGACTTCGTGCGTTAGCTATCGAAGTGATGGCTTTGCGTAAGGAACTTTCAACGGACAACTGCATCACCGAGCTCGAATGGTGGGCTGAGGAACTGTCTGTTCGGCTGACGAGTGTTCTTAACGCTATCGAGAATCTGGCGCCTTGGATGGACAGCCGTTACCAGGACGTTTTCCCGATTTCTGGTGAAGACGCCAAGCGGCTGGCCGAGAAGTGCACGCTCGAATCGCTTCCACAACTTTACGCTGAACTGCAAAAAAGGCTGGATGACAGCTCCGCAGGAGCGGACGGTACCACACAGGAACTTCGCGCTGCCCTTGAAAAATCCATGCAGTATTCCCAGGGCATCGTGAATCGCCTTACTGTGCTGGCGCAGACTTCAGAGTCCATGGCTGCGGAAATGGACTTCGGCGTCTTTTACGACTCCAAGAAAAAGCTGTTCTCGATTGGCTTCGACGACGCTGAAACCGGCATCAGTAAATATCATTACGATCTGCTGGCATCCGAGGCGCGTACAGCCGTCTTCTGTGCCATCGCCAAGGGCGAAGTCCCGCAAGAAGCTTGGTTTCAGCTTAAGCGGTCCTATCGCGCTTATAAGGGCGAAGATGTGCTGCTCTCCTGGAGCGGTACCACTTTCGAATACCTGATGCCCTGCCTGTGGCTGAGAGCGCTGCCCAACACCCTGCTGGAACGCGGTGTGCGAGCGGCGATTAGCGCCCAGCAGAAGTTCGCGAGAGAAAACAACGTGCCGGTATGGGGAATTTCCGAATCCTCATGCAACCAGCGAAATCCCGACGGCCACTACCGCTACCACGCGTTTGGAGTGCCTCCTTTGGCGCTTCATCGCGATGATTGCTCTGGCGATTTGGTGATTGCACCGTACGCAACCTTCCTGGCAATGCAGTTCGAAACTTCGCAGAGCGTCAAAAATCTGCGCAAAATGAAGAAACGGGGCTGGGCGGCATCTTACGGATTCTACGAAGCCGCTGACTTCACGCCGCGCCGTGCGGCTGGCGAAGACGAACCCGCGCTGGTTCGGAATTTCATGGCGCACCACCAGGGAATGTGTCTGGTTGCGGCGGCGAACATCCTCTGCGACCAGGCCATGCAGCGCCGTTTTCATGCTGAACCCTGCGTGGCGGCCACCGAACGCCTACTGGACGAGAAACTCCCGCGAGCGGTGCCGTATGAGGAAGATACGGAAACGATTTCGAAATCCGCGCCGGCGCTTCTGAACCTGAAACGCAAACCACATCCTGGCTTCCGGGGCCTGCTCCCAAAGCTGCTGATGAGAAGCGGCGACTAACCGCGATGGTTAGCGTTCACCGAAAATAGCTTTCAGACAAATTGCGTTGATGATTTCTAGTCGGCTTCGAATGACGTCGGCGCTTTGTA
>DASXLU010000150.1:0-2581 GCA_036496065.1 Candidatus Acidiferrum sp. | reverse complement strand
GTCCGCATCGGTATCGATGATCATCGCGTTTTTGCCACCCATCTCGCAGATAACCTTTTTCAGGTTTCGCTGATCGCGAAGAGTGACCGACGCCGTTTGCCAAATCGATGTTCCTACCTCCCGTGACCCTGTGAACGCAATCAAGTCGACATCCGGATGAGCGACCAGGAGCGACCCTACCGCTTCTCCAGTGCCGAAGACCAGATTGGCTACGCCATCGGGTAATCCGGCTTCCCGCAACAGGGTCATGAACCGCGCTCCGATCACGGAGGATTGTTCCGCGGGTTTGATAACCACCGTATTCCCAGTGACCAGGGCCGCAACCGTCATGCCGCAGAGAATGGCGAGCGGAAAATTCCAAGGTGCAATGATGGCGCCGACTCCTCGTGCCGTGTAGTTCTCGATACTCACTTCGCCTGGCACGTTCTCTGTCAGTCGCCCGCGGCCGAGGCGGCGCATTTCCTGAGAATAGAACATGCAGAAGTCAATCGCTTCCACAACGTCCGCATCAGCCTCCGACCAGGTTTTACCAACTTCAAGGACCTCCCATGCGGCTAGCTCGTAGCGGTCGGCTCGCAATTTTGCGGCCAGACGTTCGAGGAATTTCGAGCGATCTTCGACGGGGGTCCTGCTCCAACGCGAAAAAGCTGCTCTGGCGGCGGCCACGGCATTAACCACGTCGATTGTTGTACCGAGCGTGAGGTGTCCTATCACTTGTTTCGGTGCGGCCGGATTGATCGATACCATTTGCTGCGAACCCATGACCGGCTTGCCACCGATCACCAGCGGATAAGCTTGTCCGAGCTTGGCACGAAGCCCCTCAAGAGCTTGACTCATCTTGCTTCGCACAGATGAGAGGGTGAAATCGTTCGGAGGCTCGTTAACGAAGGGAGGATCTTCGCAACGCCGATTGATCGTCGTTCTGGGCTGCAAGCCTTCCGGCGACGGCCGCCGGAGATCCCGGAGGCGCGAAGCGGGGTCGCTCAGCAGCTCAGTAATGGGCGGCGTGTTCGCGCCGAATTTTGCCCTTAGAAACCCTTCGTTGGAAGTATTTTCAAGCAGTCGGCGAACGAGGTATGCCATTCCTGGAACAAGTTCTCCCATAGGGCAATACTCGCGCACGCGGTATCCGAGTTTAACGAGTGCACGCCTGATCGGTCTCGCCATTCCGTACAACATCTGGAATTCATAGTCGCCGGGCTTGAGGCCGAGTTTCCGCGCGTATATCGCGGCGTGAGCGAGACTGCGCACGTTATGGGAAGCAAAGGCCGGGTAAACGACGTCACGATTCTCCAAAAGCAAGCGAGTGATCCGCTCGTAGTTGGCGTCGGTCTCCGGCTTTGACAAGTAGACAGGCATTTCCCATGTCTTTTGAGCGGCCACGACCTTCTCGAAATCCCAATACGCACCCTTTACCAAGCGGATCGTGAATTGACGGCGATGGTGCCGGGCCCAATCCAGCATTTTTTCGGTATCCGTCTGCGAGTCACGCAGATAAGCCTGTATGACGAAACCAAAGTCGGGGTAACCTTGAAACTCCGGTTCGCTTAAGAGCTTCCTAAAGAGATCCAAGGTGAGCTCTTTCAACCCAAAGTGCTCCATGTCGAGGTTGATAAATGCGCCTAGCTCTTTGGCGCGAATCGCGATTGGCTTAAGGCGCGCCATGATCGCTGCGATGCTGGTTTCTGGATCGGTGGCCTGAACTCGAGCACACAGAGCGGAAATCTTAACCGATATGTTGACAAAAGGTGGTTCATTCGCAGCCAGGGGACCTGCCACCTTCCAATTACGCGTCGCTTCGGCCAAAAAATCGAGGAGCGTGCGGTATCGGGTCGCGAATTCGTCAGCCTCGCGCTCGCTGACGACTGCTTCACCCAGTATATCCACCGTAAAGCGAGCGCCCTCTTTCCAGATTCGGTAAAGATTGGGAAAAGCGGATTTTCCATCCCGGCCACAGATGAACAGATTAGCAATCGCCAGGACGTTTTCGCGAATGAGAGTTGCGGGAACCACCGGGATTAATCGACCAACGGTCAGGGCGCTGCGAAGAAGGGATGAGACAGGTGCCTTAACGTCTTTCAGGTACTCGATCATATGCCTCACCACATCATCTGGTGAAGTCAAGGTTGGCAGGACGTCGACGAATCTGAACATCTGCGTCTTGAAAACCGGGTCACGCATAGACCAATCCAGCAAACGCCCATGGAAATCGTTATGTCGAAAAAGGCTCGGAGAGCGACGATCCCGATCGATCCGGTCAAAGATCTCTCGGCCCAGTTGCTCAATTTCCGATTGGATCGTCGGGACGTTACTCATAACATGCGGCTGAAGTTCAATAAACCGCAAAGCAGCTAAGAATCAAAAGGGCGGGTATCCGCCGTAAGCGAAGGCTTTAGCTAAGGTAGAATAGGTGTCTCGCCTGTTCTCTTGCCCGGTGGCCGGTCAGATTTTCGCCTTCGAACGCCCTAGCCAGCCTCGCAAAATTTCCAATCCGGGCGGAATCATGGAAATGACGACGATGGCCAGAATCACGACCGAATAGTTTTTCTGTACGTAAGGGAGGTTTCCGAAAAAATGTCCG
>DASXLU010000149.1:0-7523 GCA_036496065.1 Candidatus Acidiferrum sp. | reverse complement strand
GATCCCCGAGCCAGCGGATGTAGGTGAAGTCGGCGGTAGCCCAATCAAATTTGTTATCGACTTCCCATGGCCGTGGCATCCAGGAGTGGTCGATCAAGGCGAGGGCAACCCCGTGCTGTCGCAGCAATTCGGTGAAGCGTTCGTCCATCCACGCTTTGTTGCGAATTTCGAGAGCAAATCTGTAGCCGGTTGGGAGTTTCTTGAGAAAGGGCGCCAATACGGCGATGAAATCGTTCTGCGTTCGAAAAGTTCGATCGTTGAAATAGCCAAATTGAAATAGTAATGGGCCGAGTTTGTCGCCAAATCCATCCATTACGCGCAAAAATTCAGCGAATTCTGCCTCGCAATTTACCAATACCCTCTCGTGGGTGATGACTTGAGGAACTTTTGCGGCAAAAAGAAATCCCGGTGGCGTGCGTGCAGCCCATCCTTGCACCGTTTTCAGCGCAGGCGTGCCGTAGAACGTGCTGTCGATTTCGACGGTGTTGTATTTTGTGGCGTAATACGACAGCCGGTCCGCTTGGCGGAGACCCGCAGGATAAAAAGCAGACTCCCAGCCCGCGGCAGTGAAGGAAGACGTCCCCATGCGAATCCCATCGGCACGAAGAGCGATTGGCTCGGTACGAACAGCGACGATCTCAGCCGCGTCGCTCGGCGGGTTCAGCGAATTTTCGAACGCAAAGAGCGATTGCTGCGCGTCCGAGTCAGATTTTCGCCGCTTGGAAGGCACGATTTGCTGAGCCTAGCACTGGGCTTGCGACTCGGGCAAATTTGACCGAGCGAAAAGCTATTGTGCGGGCAGGCCCTGGCGCGGCTCTGGAATGGGCTCGAGTCGGCCTAACAAGACTGCGTAGCCAAAGATGCCGAGCAGCAAAATCACTGTTGCGGTAACGAAGGCCGAAGCGAACGAGTGTGTGGCAGAGACGATGTAGCCCGTAATGATCGGCGCTGAAATGGCGGCGAGTTGCCCCGCAAGGTTTGCGATGCTGGCCAACGTGCCGACGCTTTCTCGAGGCGCGATCAGCGACGGGACCGTCCAGGCGACAGGTGCGGCGGCCGCCAGGCCTCCAAGAGCCAAACTGATCCAGATCACCGCCGCAGTGGGACTCTGCGAACGCGCCGCGCCAAGGATTGCGAGACCGAAGCTGGTACCGCCAATCAGAACGGACTTGCGAACACGATTTGGATCCCAGCCACGTTGAATCAGCAAGTCCACCAGCCAGCCGCCAATAAAGAAATCCGTTAACGTCGCGAAGGACCAGGGCACGCTGGTGTAAAAAACGGAGTGTAGAAGATCCATGTTTAGCGCTGTCGCCAAATAGCTAGGCAGCCAGGTGAGCAGCAAAAAGAAACTGTAGTTGTACGCACCCCATCCGAGCGCCAGTCCGTAGACTTTCTTGCGTCGTAATAGATAGCCCAGCAGGGAAACCCGGCTCTTCGCCGTCGTGGTGCCTTCGGGCTGTGCGCCGCCTTGCGCAATGTACGCTCGCTCTTCGGTGGACAGCGCGGGGTCCTCGCTAGGATTGCGGTAGTAGCGATAGAACAGCACGAAATACGTCATGCTGGCGCAACCGGTCGCCGCGAAACACCAACGCCAACCGAAATGAAATAGCACCAGACCGATTAACGGAACGCCAATCGCCGACGACAGTTTCGCGGCCGAGTCGGTCATAGCGGTGGCCAGACTGCGTTCGCGCTGCGGAAACCAATAGCCCAGTGCCTTGGCGTTCGCGGGGAAGGTGGGGGATTCTGCGACACCTAGCAAGAGCCGCGCCGCGAAAAAAGCTCCAAGATTTGGAGAAACCGCTGACACCAGCGACGCAGTACTCCAAAGGAATGCGCTGATGCGGCCCATGCGGCGCACCCCGAAGCGATCCAGCAGGATGCCCGACGGAAGCTGCATGAGCGCATAGGTCCAACTGAACGCGCTGGACAAATACCCGAAGGCAATCAGTGACAGGCCGAAGGAATCATGCAGCGCGCCTCGCGACACCGATAGATTGATGCGGTCGAAAAAATTGACGATGACGCCCATAGATAGCAGCAACGCCATCCGCCAACGCCGTCTGGGGATTTTTGCCTGCAGGTGCGGGGAAGCCTCAGATGCACTAGGATTAAGGAGAGGCAAGCGCAATCCTTGCTTCCGCGCGGACGGCGGCTTCTTGAGTCCAACGGTGAATGGAGACACGCACAGTGCCCGGTAGTGTCCCACGGTCCAGACTCACCGGCAACGCCAGCCGCAAAGTAGAGCTAAACTAAAATCATGACCGGCATTGGCAAAGGTCTCCTTGATCGCGGCCTCACTCACGACGAAGTTCGTGAAGTGGTTGCTGCCGCCGCCCAACAACTCCCCATCCAGGGCAAGCGCGTTCTCGTCATCATTCCCGATGGCACCCGCACCATGCCTCTGTCTCTCATGTTCGAGGTTATCCAGCAGGAAATCGGCTCGCGGGCCTCGGCCTGCGATTACCTCGTCGCTCTTGGCACTCATTCTCTGATGACCGATGCGCAGCTTTCCCGCATGTTTGGCCGCCCAGTCGTCAACGGCCTCTGCGGCATCGCCCGCGTCTTCAATCATCGCTGGGATCTTCCCGACACTTTCGTCGACGTCGGCACCATTCCTGCCGATGAAGTCGCCGCAGTTTCCTCCGGTCTGCTGAACGAATCCATTGTCGTCCGCATCAATCGCTTGCTCTACGATTACGATCAGGTGCTCATCTGCGGCCCGGTTTTTCCCCATGAAGTTGTCGGCTTCTCCGGCGGCAACAAATATCTTTTCCCCGGTGTCAGCGGCAAAGAAATGATCGACCAGACCCACTGGCTCGGCGCGCTTCTCGGCAGCTACAACATCATCGGCACCAACACTACTCCTGTCCGCGAATTAATCGACCGCGCCGCCGCTAAAATCACCGTGCCCGTCGCGTGCCTCGCGCTCGTGGTCACCAAGCAAGAAGTCTGCGGCATTTATTTCGGTACTGCTCAGGACGCCTGGTGCCGCGCCGCAAAACTCTCTTCGCAGAAACATATTTGCTGGGTCGATCGACCCTTCCGCCGCGTTCTCTCCGTTATGCCCGAGATGTACGACGATATCTGGACCGCCGCCAAAGGGATGTACAAGGTCGAACCCGCCATGCTCGAAGGTGGAGAAGTGGTCATCTACGCTCCACACATCTCCGAAATTAGCTACGTCCACGGAGCCTACATCGACAAAATTGGCTATCACTGTCGCGATTATTTCCTGAAGCAGTGGCCGCTTTTCGCCGGCATCCCTCGTGGCGTCATCGCGCATTCCACGCATCTGCGCGGACAGGGAACTTACGAAGCGGCTACCGCAATGGAGACCGACCGCATTCGCGTAACGCTCGCCACACGAATTCCCCAAGAGCGCTGTCATCGCGTGAATTTAGGTTATTTGAATCCTGCAGAAATCCGTCTCGAAGATTGGGAGAATCGCGAAGACGAGGACATCCACGTAATCCACCGCGCCGGTGAAACCCTCTACCGTCTCAAACCTGCCCCGACCAAAAATGACAGTGCGACAAGGTAGTGGTGTCATCCCGAGCAGCGCGAGGGATCTACTTTTCTGTCTTAGCGATGTTCTGCGTGATTGTTGGCGCTAATCAGAGCGAATCCACTAGCGCGACTTGTACACCGGCACCAGAAAATATGCCTGGTAATTCACCTTGTGCGAACTCCCCGCCGCCTCTATCTCCCAATACGTCGGCGGAGTCGCGATCAGCGTCGTGCTCGGCTGATTCTCCGGCAACTTGAACTGTACCGGAAGCTCTCCGCCGGCATATCCCGCGACCTGCTCTTGCGAAAATGTCTTGCTGTCCTGGTACAGTTCGTAGCACACCACTGTGCTGCTCCGGTTCTTGCCCGTTCCCGAGGTCACATACCGCTCCATCACACAGCGTAACGTCACCTTTAATTCATCCAGATCCGCCACGTGCTGCGGCAACCGCAAGCGCGCACCCAGCGTGCTTCCCAGAAAATATGGAAATTGATCGTACGCCAGAAAACTGTTGCCATAGCGCAGCAGTTCGCCCAGCATCTGTGCCCATCGCACCCAGAAGATAATTCCGATCAGTCCGAACAGGGAAGCAATCACCGCGAAGAGCCATGCCCCGCGTTGCGTGAATCCCACCCAGAAAAATGGCGCCAGAAATCCGTTCCATGCCACCGCCGCCAGGAACCGGCTTATCATCTCGCGAAGCGCCGAATAACTCGCGCCCTCTTGATGCCAGTGGTAATCCGCATACCAAATATCCCCGGGATGTAGGGCCGACTCGCGCTTGTACCTCGCCTTGCGCGCCACGCCGCGCACTCCATGCACAAACACAAACAATCCCGCGAAACCAAAACTCCCGCCAATAATCCCCAACACCCAGCTCGGCGCATTCTTTCCGTGTACCGGAAACATCTGCAGCGCCGCAGCGCAAACGCCCAGTCCCACCGCGAGGAATGGCAGGCCAAACAGAACCGCCCCCCAGCCATTAATTGTCGTCGCGCTCTGCGTCGGATGATTCGCCAGCGCGCTGCCCGGACCAGTCCCTTCCGCCATTTGTTGCGTGACGGCCTGCATCCCGCGAGTCGAAGGTGTCGATGAAAATGTTGTAGGCACGTGAGTCCTCGCTGCGAGTCTTCAGAATGAACGTTGCACCGCGGCACCCGCAATAGAACTTAGCGTATCCACTAATACCTCCAGCCCCTGTGCTAGCATGAAGTCATCCCATGACCGAAAATCTGCCAACGGGCGTCAAGATTCTGGGCATCGAATCGTCTTGCGACGAGACCGCTGCCGCGGTCGTCCAGGACGGCCGCAAAATTCTCTCGAGCGTAGTCGCTTCGCAGATCGACATACACCGCAAATACGGTGGCGTCGTGCCCGAACTGGCTTCCCGCGAGCATCTCCGCCAGATCGTGCCCGTTGTGCGCGAAGCTATGTCCGGCGCCAATCTCCGTTTCGAGGACCTCGACGCCATCGGCGTGACCCAAGGCCCCGGCCTGGTTGGCTCGCTGCTTGTTGGCATCACCTACGGCAAAGCCCTCGCCAACGCGCTGCACAAGCCACTTCTCGCCGTAAATCACCTCGAAGGACACGTTCGCGCCGCGTTTCTCGAGGCCTATCAGTCCGGAGAGTCCCCGTCCCTGCCTGCGGTATGTCTTATTGTTTCCGGAGGCCACACCGTCCTCTACGAAGTGAAAAGTGGGGACATGCGTAACGCCGACGCGAGCGAAATTGCCGGCCAAACGCTGGTTTACCGTAAACTCGGCGGCACGCGCGACGATGCTGCCGGAGAAGCCTACGACAAGGTTTCGAAACTCCTCGGCATGGGCTATCCCGGCGGACCGATTCTCGACCGCCTCGCCGCCGCAGCAGGTAGCGCCCCCGCTCCCGTTAAATTCGGTCCCACCAAGACGCGCGGAAATGCCCTCGATTTCAGCTTCAGTGGACTCAAAACCGCTGTCCTTTATCACGTCCGAGAACATCCCGAATATCTGCCTGAAATTCGCCGTCGCGAAGACGCTATCGCTCAAGGCCATAAGGCCTTCGAGGATTTGCTGCCGCTATGCAGTGAAGCCACTCTCGGATTGATTCGCGAATTCCAGAACGCCGTCGTTCGCGATCTCGTTGAACGCACCGTGGCCGCTGCGGAAGAGTCTTCCGTCGCTACGGTCCTAATTTCAGGTGGAGTTGCCGCCAACAGCCAATTGCGGCGAAGATTCGAACAAGAATCGGCCGACCGCGGCCTGCGCGTTTTCTTCCCAAGTCGCGCACTGTCCACAGACAACGCCGCCATGATCGCGGCGGCCGCCTACGCCGAATTCGCCAACCAAAGATTTGCCGGTTTGGATTTGAACGCCAAAGCCAGCATGCCGCTTGCGTGAGGAATCTACCTTGAATCCGCAATCGAAGAGAGATTCCTCGCTTCGCTCAGTATGACGGGCGCTGGTCGATTTCACGGGTCGTCGGTTCGTCGCGCTGGCCATCGTTCCCAAAATGAAAAAGGGCCCAGACATTTGTCTGGGCCCCGAAATTCAGAAGCGCTAGCTCTACTGTTCGAACTTTTCCTGCAACTGCGGAAATTGCAGCTTGGCCTTGGCGAGTGACTTGACCACCAGACCTTCGGCATTTTCCGAGGTTAGATTGCGCGCTGTGGCCATTTCACTTACTAGCAAATACTTGGCGCGCTCCAGCATTTTCTTTTCGCGGAAGGATAGAGGCTTGCTGCGGCTCAGGGAGACCAGGCTCTTCAGAACCACCGCTACTTCCAAAAGGGAACCCGTGCGCATGCGCTCGGAATTCTCTTTGAAACGATGCTTCCAATCGTGATGGGAGTTGAGCTTGCCCTTTTCCAGGAAGCCCAGCACCTTGGTTGTGTCATTAGAACGAATGACGGAGCGAAGACCAACGGTATCCGCGTTCGATGAAGGAACCATCACGCGAAGACCACTGGAAACAATGCGGATCATGAAGTAACGTTCGGTTCTACCGTTTAGTACACCGTAACTAATTTGCTCAACAACACCAACGCCGTGATTCGGATAAACAACCTTGTCGCCGATCTTATAATCCATAAGCATAAGCTTTGAGTTGTCCCCCTAGGAGCTAAAGGGAGTTTACGGTAGTGTGCCGAGAGAGTCAAGATATATCCAGTGGAATGAGGAAGATAGGGACAGTACTGGGAAGATTTGGCCATAAAATTGCTCTACTGGGCCGTTTTTCTTCGCACAACTCTCTGCATTTGAAGAGCTTGCTGAGATTTGCACAGGCCGATCACGGTATACCCGCTCAACGCAAGCTGTTTGATTTGAGAGAGTAAGCCCGTAACAGGAGGATTGGTGCTGGTCATTGCGTTAGACACGTCAGACTCTCGCGGAAGCCTAGCCGTCCGGGAAGATGGCCGCAACGCTTCGGTGCTTCTCCACGAGAACTCCGAAGACTACTCTTCGTGGTTGTTGCCTGCCGTCGCTGCTTTGTCCGAAGGATCCGGGCAGTTGCCTCAAAACGCCGACGTATTTGCAGTCTGCACAGGGCCGGGCTCCTTTACGGGCTTGCGTGTTGGTTTAACGACCGCCAAAGCGTGGTCCGAGGTCTACGGAAAGCCAATTGTCGGGGTGAGCCGGCTGGAGGCCATGGCCAGCCGAGTGGCTGCTGCAGGCTACATAGCAAGCTGCTACGACGCGCAACGAGGGCATCTCTTCGGAGCCCTGTTCCAGAACGAAAACGGCACGCTTACTCCAGTCGATTCGGAGTTGGTAGTGAGCCCTGAGCAATTCCTGGAGGTCGTGCAATCCAGATGCGGAGCGGCTCCAGTCCATTGGATTTCCTTGGATCCCGACCAGATTACGCAATCGCCCCAGTGGAAGGATCGGGAGCGCGCGGGCGACAGCATGTTGCCCTGCCGTCCCGATTTGGCACGCTCTATAGCGGAATTGGCTGAGCAGCGCGCTCGTTTAAATCAATTTACCGACACGCTTCTCCTCGATGCGAATTACGTCCGCAGGTCGGACGCCGA
>DASXLU010000148.1:0-8499 GCA_036496065.1 Candidatus Acidiferrum sp. | reverse complement strand
CAAATGACCGTCAACCACTCCAGCACTCAACCCAGCGGCTTCCGCGTGCATTCTTACGAACTGGATGGCTGGATGGTTGTCGAATGCCACGGAAGACTGATTAGCCAAAACGCTCCACTGCTCCGAGAAGAGGTCCGTCCGCTACTCGGAAAGTGCAAACAGATTCTGGTGGATCTAAAAGAGGTGCCTATGATGGACAGCTCAGGATTGGGCACCATCGTGACGCTGTATGTATCCGCGAGGACGAGAGGCTGCCAGCTTCGTTTGAATAACGCCAACCAACAAATCCGCGATCTGTTTCGAATGACCAACTTGCTTTCACTTTTCGAACTGGCGGGACGCCATCACGGCAAAACGTTCTAGCGACTTTAGTCTCAAACGATTCGATGCGACGGAAATATAATTGTGCAACTTTGGGGAGGACCAATATGAAGCGCATTGCTGTGCTTATTATTTTGATTCTTGGTCTCGCCGGTTATTGCCGGGCGCAACAAACGTCCGCCGACGCGCCCGCCAGCAAAGAAGACATCCAGAAATATTTGGAAGTGATGCATTCGAAAGACATGATGGCCCAGATGGCCGGCGCCATGTCCAAGCCGATGCACCAGATGATTCACGAGCAATACCTGAAGAACCAGGACAAGCTCCCGCCCGATTTTGAGAAGCGCCTGAACAAAGTGATGGACGACTTCATGGCCACCGTTCCGTGGGATCAGATGCTAGACAACATGGTGCCCGTTTATCAAAAACATCTCACGAAGGGAGATGTCGACGCACTCACGGCGTTCTATTCGACTCCTACGGGCCAAAAAATTCTGAAGGAACTCCCGCAGATCACGGCGGAAGCCATGCAGAATATTATGCCGCTGATGCAAAAGAGCATGGAGTCTATGAACCAGCGTTTGCAGCAGGAAACGGATGCGATGTTGAAGGAGTCAGAGAACAAACGGTCGGCACAACCAAACAACTAACCGCATGCGCATCTCGAGCAGCAGCATTTGTCCACGCAAAAAAAAAACGAGCGGCGCTCAAATGAGTCGCCGCCCGTCCGGTGGGACTTCATTTACCCTTGCAGATGTGCCTCAAGGAACCACAAGTCCTTGTCCAATTCCCTGGTTAACGTCGTGAAGAGATCGGTGGTAATTGGATCGCCGAGATCATCTGCTTCCTGTACCGCTGTGCGCAAAGCGTTCGCATGGTGGGCCACGTTGTGCACAAGAAACTTCAGCATGCTGGCCGCGTCGATCGCCGTCAAGTCGGCTTCCTTCAGCCCAGACTTTGCTGCGGCTTCGCGAACGGTGCCGTTCGCCACACCACCCAACGTCGTGGCGCGCTCCGCCAAGCTATCGGTCTGATCGTCCAAATGACCGGCTATCGAATCGAATAATTCGTGAACCTGAATGAAGTGCATACCTTTCACGTTCCAATGAGCCCATTTCACCTGGCTCTTTAAATCGACGCTATCAGCCAGGCGCTGATTGAGAAGCGCAATAATTGCTTGCCGATTATTCTCGGGGACGCCCACGCTGCTCTGAAATGTTCGAACGGTTGCGGAAGCTGGTTTTGCCATGGATTTACCTCCTGAAATCAAATTCGTATAAGGGTCACTGCAGAATGGGATGAGTGTCGGGAATGAAAGGGTACAAAATTAACTGCGGGTCACCGGGCGCGGTTCCACCACGTCGGAGTACAGTTTATCGATCAGCTTTCGATATTGCTCTTCCACCACGCGGCGCTTCAGTTTCATCGTGAAGGTCAAGCTGCCACTATCGAACGTAAAATCGTCCGCCAGTAGCGCAAATCGCTTGATCCCTTCGTATTGCGCCAGATGTGCAGTCAAACGGCGAACTTCATTCTCAAGCAGCGCATACGAACGGGGATGTGCCGCCAATTCGGCATGCGACGAGCATTTCACGCCTTCTTCAGCCAGCTTCGCGGACACCGTTGCGGGGTTCATCACGATCAACGCCACGATGAACTTGCGCTGGTCCCCGACTACCATAGCGTTCAGGATGTACGGGCTCGTCTTCAGCGTGTTTTCGATCGGTTGCGGCGCGACGAACTTGCCTGCGGCCGTCTTCAGCAAATCCTTTTTGCGGTCGGTAATGAACAAATAATTGTCGGAATCCAGATAGCCGATATCGCCCGTCTTGAACCAGCCGTCGTCACTCAAGACTTCGTCGGTTGCATCGGGCGCCTTGAAGTATCCCTGCATCACACAGGGGCCCTTAGCCAGGATCTCGCCGTCGTCCGCGATGCGAATCTGCACATTGGCAATCGGGACGCCAGAACTACCCGCGCGATTCTTGGGATAATTCGAAGTGAGCACCGGAGAAGTTTCCGTAAGCCCGTAGCCCTGGTAAATCGGTATTCCGATAGCCCAGAAAAACTCCGCAAGATCTTTCGAAAGCGGCGCGCCACCGGACATCACAATGCGCAACTGCCCGCCCGTTCCCTTGCGTATCTTGGAATAAACCAATCGGTTTGCGAGGACCCATTCCAGCTTCAATCCGGGGCTGGCCTTTCCGCCGGAGGTGCGCCAATTTGCCGATCGATGTGCCGTTTGCATGGCCCAATCGAACAACTTCCGTTTAGCGCCGGTTTCCTTACTGCCCTTCTCCATCAAGCGCGCGTAGATTTTCTCGAAGAACCGCGGCACTGCCGCCAAAATCGTGGGCTTCACTTCCACCAGCGCTTGAGCAACATTCTCCACGACGTCCACGTACGCCACAGGGCACCCGTGGAATAGATACACATAGTCCAGCATGCGTCCGTAAACATGGGCCAGTGGCAGGAACGAGACGGCCAAGTCCATGGCTGGCTCAAGATCCAGGTGCGGGCAGGAATCCGTCACATTCGAACTGAAATTCTCGTGCGTTAACATGACGCCTTTGGGTTCGCCAGTCGTGCCGGATGTGTAAATCAATGAGGCCAGTTGTTCTGGCTCAACCTTGGCCGCGCGTTTTCGATATTCGGCAATTTCCGTCGGTCCCGAAGTCGCGATGAGGGTTTCATAGCGCAGAAAATCAGTCGGCAGCGTTGCGCCTGCTCCAGACACGATCACGTGTTGCACGTCTTTCAACTGGTCGCGCACCTTCAGGAACTTTTCCAGTTGGGCCGCTCCCGCCACGAATACCACTTGCGCATCACAGTGGTTCAATATGTAAATCATTCGTTCCGGCGACTCGTTGAAATACACTGGCACCGTGACGCCGCCCGACCCGTTTATCGCGAAGTCGGCGGTGTGCCACTCCGGACAATTTGGCGCGAACACCCCAACGCGGTCGCCCGACTTCACGCCCAGCTCAACAAAGGCATTAGCCAGCCCAGCCACGCGTCGCAAGAATTCCTTGGAGGAAATGGCTTCCCAGCGTTCCGGGCCTCGGAACATCTGGGCGCGCGGCGACGGATACTTATCGATGGCCTGAAGGAGTCGAGAAGGCAGGGTAGCGTAGCTCATGCGGTTTCCCGAATGTACCCCAGGTGCCAATTCTGTGCAACGCGCCCTGGCACACTCATTTACAAGTAGACCCGAATCCCGCGCGACATGCAAAAACGTGAATATTTCATTGTTCCTCTTCAACCTTCGGCGCCCGGATGACGCTGTTTCGCCCATTAACGGAGCCTGAGTTAAGATGAAGCTCAGGAGTTCAACCAATGAGCACCGTGACTTCTGTGGTCAATGATCCTGCTACCAGCCGCGGCCCCTTTCGTGCTCCTCGCGGCCTCGAACTCTCCTGCAAGGGATGGCAGCAGGAAGCCGCACTGCGCATGCTCCTGAATAACCTGGACCCCGACGTCGCCGAAAAGCCTGACGATCTCGTTGTTTACGGCGGCACCGGCAAAGCAGCTCGCAACTGGGATTGCTTCCACGCAATCGTGAAATCGTTGCGGGCCCTCGAGAGCGACGAAACTCTTCTGATTCAGTCGGGCAAACCGGTCGGCATCTTTCGAACGCACGAATACGCGCCGCGTGTCCTGCTCTGCAACTCAAATCTTGTCGGACACTGGAACAATTGGGAACAGTTCAACGAACTCGACCGTGCCGGCCTGATGATGTACGGCCAAATGACTGCCGGAAGCTGGATCTACATCGGCACACAGGGAATCCTTCAAGGCACCTACGAGACGTTTGCGGCCGCCGGACAAAAGCACTTTGGCGGCGATCTGAGCGGCAAACTTGTGGTCAGCGGCGGAATCGGCGGTATGGGCGGAGCGCAGCCGCTAGCGGCCACAATGAACGGCGCCGCGTTTTTGGGTATCGATGTGGACCCGGAACGAATCAAGCGCCGCGTGAAGACAGGTTATTGCGACGTGATGGTCAATTCTCTCGACGAGGCTCTGCGCATCCTGAAGAATGCGGTGCGCAAGCGCGAAGCCACCTCGGTTGGTCTGGTCGGTAACTGCGCCGATCTTATCCCGGAATTGGCGAAGCGCGGCATCGTGCCCGATATCCTCACCGACCAAACCAGCGCGCACGACCCTATCGGCGGATACGTGCCGAATGGCATGACTCTTCAGCAAGCTTTGGAGCTGCGCAAGGCTAACCCGCAGGAGTATCGCAAGCGCTCCATTGCCGCCATGGGCCAACACGTTCAGGGCATGCTGGACTTGCAAAAACTCGGCTCGGTCACCTTCGATTACGGAAACAACATCCGCACTTTTGCGCACGAGGCTGGCGTCAAGAACGCCTACGATTTCCCGGGCTTTGTGCCTGCCTACATTCGGCCGCTATTTTGCGAAGGCAAAGGACCTTTCCGCTGGGCGGCGCTTTCTGGGGAAGCGTCCGACATCGCTCGCACCGATCAACTAGTCCTGGAAATGTTCCCGGAAAACCAGCATCTGAAGCGTTGGATCCAGATGGCGCAGAAGAAAATAAAGTTTCAGGGGCTGCCATCGCGAATTTGCTGGCTGGGTTATGGCGAACGCGACAAATTCGGTTTGGCGCTGAATGATCTTGTCGCCAAGGGTGAACTAAAGGCTCCGATTGTCATCGGGCGCGACCATCTGGACTGTGGCTCCGTAGCTTCTCCTTACCGCGAAACCGAATCCATGAAAGACGGGTCGGACGCGATAGCCGATTGGGCTCTTCTGAACGCTCTGGTAAATACGGCCAGCGGCGCCTCGTGGGTTTCCATTCACAACGGCGGCGGCGTAGGCATCGGATATTCCCAGCACGCTGGGCAGGTAACCTGTGCCGACGGCACCAAACAGATGGGTGACCGCATCCAACGAGTATTAACTAACGATCCCGGTATGGGCGTGGTGCGGCATGTGGACGCGGGATATCCCGAGGCTGTGGAGTTCGCAAAGAAAGCTGGCGTCAAAGTCCCCATGCTGTAACAATCCTACCAACAGTCGGCATGGTCAGTGCCTGGATCGTTCAAAGTCGAGGGTCACTCAACTGCAAGTGCGTCTCAATTACCCACAGGAGTGGAGCTATGTACACGGTGTTAGGTGCAAGCGGAAATACTGGCTCGATCATTACGAGAAAATTGCTGGAAAAGGGCGAGAAGGTACGTGTTTTTGGCAGACACGAAAGTAGACTGCAGCAATTTGCGCAGCGTGGAGCGGAATGCGTCATCGGAGATGTGACCGATGCGGCGATTCTGACGCAAGCGCTATCGGGAGCACGAGCAGCTTTCCTGCTTATCCCTCCGTCCCTGACTTCGCAAGACTATCGTGCTGATCAGGAACGCGCGAGCGATGTCTTCGCCACTGCCGTCAAAAATTCCGGACTGCAGTATGCCGTACTGTTGAGCAGTTACGGTGCGCAAGCGGCCTCCGGGACTGGACCAATCGCGGGCCTGCACTCTACAGAGAAGAAATTAAACGCGATCGATCGCCTGAACGTCCTGCACATTCGCGCCGCATACTTCATGGAAAATCACTTGAACGCTATCGGCATGATTCAGATGATGGGACTTTTCGGCGGGGCGGTGAAGGCCGATCTCAAGATCCCGATGATCGCCACTCGCGACATTGGAGCCTACGCCGCCGACCGCTTGCTGCAGCTTGATTTCAACGGCAAAAGCGCCCGAGAGCTTCTTGGCGAACGCGACCTCACCATGAGCGAAGTTGCCACCGTGCTCAGCAAGGCGCTAAACCGCTTTGATCTGCGGTATGTCCAATTCCCCTACGATCAGGTGGAACAGGTTCTTCAGCAAATGGGCACTCCAGCAAAAACCGCCACTCAGTTCATCGAAATGTTCCACGGCATCAACAACGGGACCGTCGCCGCTGCAGAGCCTCGCTCCGCCGCTAACACCACTCCAACCTCGATCGAAACGTTCGTCAAGGATGTTTTCGTGCCTGCCTTTCAAGGGCAGGCCGTCGGCGCATGAATGTCATCGCGTCTCGTCTTGAGTAAAATAGCTGGGGCATGAGCGACACTTATCTCATCACCGGAGCTTCTCAGCTTCTAACCTTGCGTGGCGGCGCGCCGCGACGTGGCAATTCCCTTTCGAACCTTGGCATCGTCAAAGATGGCGCAGTTTTGATCCGCGATGACCGTATTCTCGCTGTAGGCGCGTGCAAGAAAGTAGAAGCTCACAAAGAAGCGCGTGGAGCCGAGAAGTTAGATGTTGGCGGACGGGTGGTTCTTCCCGGCTTTGTCGACTCGCACACCCATCTTGTTCATGCTGCGAGCCGCGCCGAAGAATACGAACTGAAGATCCAGGGCGCGAGTTACGAGGAAATTGCTCGCAAGGGTGGCGGGATACTGAATTCCGTCAAGAAACTGCGCGCTGCCGCTTACGATGCCCTGAAGCAACGTGCCCTGTCAGTGCTGGAAGAATTCGCTTCTTATGGCACGACCACGGTCGAGGCGAAAAGCGGCTACGGGCTCGACGTTGCCAGCGAACTCAAAATTCTTGCGCTACAGCAGGAGCTAAATCGCGAACAGCCGCTGGAAATCGTTTCCACATTTCTTGGCGCCCATGTTCTGCCAGCGGAATTTCGTGGCAAACCCGACGGCACGAATCGCTACATTGACCTGCTCCTCAACAAGCTCTTACCGGAAATTGTGATTCAGGATTTCGCCGAGTTCTGCGACGTGTTCTGCGACCGTGGCGCCTTCACGCTGGATCAATCACGGCAGATCCTGAGCGCCGCGCAGTCGCATGGCCTCGCGCCTCGTCTCCACGCCGAGCAACTCTCGCACACAGGAGCCACCCGACTGGCCGTCGAACTCAACGCAGCCAGTTGCGATCATCTCGAACAGATCAATGCCGCTGACATTCGCGCGCTGGCTAAATCGAACACCGTCGCCACGCTGCTACCAGGCTGCGATTTCCACCTCGGTCTCAAACAATACGCACCTGCGCGTTCGTTAATAGAAGCGGGCGCAATCGTATCTCTGGCAACAGATTTCAACCCCGGCACCAGCCCCACGGTGAGCATGCCCATGATTCTTTCGCTGGCCTGCAACCAACTGCGCATGACTCCGGCCGAAGCTATCACGTCCGCCACGTTGAATGCCGCTTACGCTTTGCGCAGAGAAAAACTCATTGGCTCGCTCGAGCCCGGCAAGCAAGCCGATCTGGCGGTATTCCAGGTGGAGGATTACCGCGAAATTCCCTATTATTTTGGGATGAACCGTTGTTGGATGACGATGAAACGCGGTGCCATCATCTATATGCGCGACTGACGACGTGCCCGCTCTAGTTGTGGTTTCTGTCACTTCGAGCGAAGCGAGAATCTGCTTTTTTCCTTTCGCTAATTGCGCCCAGGAAGCTAACTGATGAAACGATTGATTGAGTGTGTGCCGAATTTTTCCGAAGGACGCAACGCCGCCAATGTCGACGCCATCGTCCACGCCATGAGCAGCGTGCCGGGCGTCTACGTGCTCGACCGCGAAATGGATGCGGACCACAATCGCTGCGTGGTCACACTCGCGGGAGAGCCGGAAGCTGTTGGCGAAGCCGCTCTACTCGGCACTGGCAAAGCCCTCGAACTCATAGATATGACCAAACACAAGGGCGCGCATCCGCGTGTCGGTGCAACCGACGTGGTTCCGTTTATTCCCATCGAAGGTGTCACGCTCGAAGACTGTGTCGCCCTCGCGCGCCGTGTCGGCAACGAAATCTGGAAGCGCTATCGCATTCCCATTTTTTTCTACGAAGCGGCAGCCATGCGGCCGGATCGCGTCAACCTCGAAAACGTGCGCCGCGGACAGTTTGAGGGATTGCGCGACGAATTGAAGCGCAACCACGATCGCCAACCCGATGTAGGTGAGCCAAAAATCCATCCGACCGCCGGCGTCACCGTGGTCGGCGCCAGAAAATTCCTGATCGCCTACAACGTCAATCTCAATACGCCTGACGTTAGCATCGCCAACAAAATTGCCAAGGCCATTCGTTTTTCCAGCGGCGGCCTACGCTACGTAAAATCAATGGGAGTTGAGCTAAAGGCCAGAAACCTTGCGCAGGTTTCCATCAACCTCACCGACTACGAACAGACGCCGATGCATCGCGTCTACGAAATGGTCAAGCGCGAAGC
>DASXLU010000147.1:0-4463 GCA_036496065.1 Candidatus Acidiferrum sp. | reverse complement strand
CCAGATGGGCACGACATCGCCATGATCGGTTGGCGGAGGATTGTTGGAGTCTGGGTTTTCCCCTAGAAGCGTCTTGTTCTCCGGACCGGGATCGCTCGAAGAATGGTCGTGCTCAGCCTTCTGTGTGCTCGCCTTCTCTTGAGCATGGGCAGTAAGCCCTGCGAATGCTGCTGTGGCCAGAGCTACGGAACTCAATCCGAGAAAGCTGCGGCGTGTGGGATGTTCCAGTTCGACTGTCTCTTCTGTCTGATCGCTCATTATCTTACCTTGTACCTTTCGTTCTAAATATGGATCGGTCGATGGCCGCGATGACTGACACCTTACCTTGAAGTGTCGCGACATTTCAGGTATTCGCGGCCACGCCCGTGAACATCACTACTACTTCGGCGGGAACTTCTTAAACATGTTGTTGAGATCCTTCGCGAGCTTCTGGATGTTCTTGTCTGCGTTTGAAGACAGATCATCGCTGTCCGTACCACGCCAAATCAGCTTATGGCTGTGGCTATCGAAGATATCGATGGTGACACTACCAACCTTCGTGACCTCGGTGGTCGTTGTCGCCATGCCATCGCCGCCGAAACCTCTGAAGCGCCATCCGCCGCCGAAGCCGTTATAAAAGGTATCGAGCGTCTGCTGATCCTGGGTGCTTCGAAAAGCACTCACCGACGCATCCCCGTTCGAGTCGACCTTGGTCCAACCCTTTGCGGCGAGCTGGGAATCCACGTCCTGCTTGATCCTGTCATCCCAGAGTGAATCTCCCGATTGAACTTTCAACCAGGAATACGTTTTGTAGGAACTGAAGTTAGCGCTGTGGTCATAGTCCGTCTTAACCTGTGCGTTGAGCGACGCGGCACCACTGAACAACGCGATACCAAGTAAGAACAAAGAGAGCTTCTGCCTCATGATGTCTTTCTCCTGACTGCGATAAAGCAATCGATATGCCACTTCTCATGACCAGCTCAAGGCGCGCATCATTGGACTTAGCGCAACTGCTCCTTTATCCGATGTCGGCGACACGTCATAGATGTCTAATGGAATCGACGGGACTTGCTTTTTCAGAGGGGTCTTTGGATCAAGGCTCGGCACAGAAATCCGAACTGTCTGTCGTTTTCGATAGGGGCATCAGATTTCGACACCCAGACGTCGAACGGGCAACAGCGCGGGTGCTCTTACTTCGCACCCATTCCGAAGGCGGGCGTTCAGCATAGGACTCAGGCATGCGCCACGTATTGTTGAATTGCCGATTGTGCCCGAAACGGTGCTCTGCGGAATTCCCGGAAGACCACATGGCCTTCCGGGGTGTCCGCGCTGAGGTCAGCCATAGTTGAAGACTGCGGCCAACCGGTGATGGCTCCAGCTTCGGAGCAGTGAAGAACCTTTGTCCCGAATTACCACTACTTTGTAAAGAGGTCGTGCGCCTCGTCGTAACGGAGTTGCCTTTTCTTAGCCCGTTTCGCAAATTCGTTGGCGAGGCCGCTTATCCGTTCTCTATCGGCAGTTTCGGGGGCGTTGGAGTTATTTTGCAGTTCCTGGGTTTCTGGACCGTTATTTTCGCTCGTCATTGTGCTCATTCTCCTTCACCAGTTTCATAGCATTCGCCATGCCAGACTCGTTCAAGAGACCAGTCTTCGATATCTTTCATTCCACAAGACGTTGTTCTGGAAGTATCTTCGTACCTCTAAAGTCTTCTGAGGCATTTGTCCATATCTCGACAAAGGCCGTAGAGTTTTTCGACACGCTGCTGCTGCCAGCTTGCGATCTCCCGAAGTTCCGGGAACTGAATGAAGTAGCGAATCGCCGACAGGTAGTTTCGAAGCCGGCCTGCATGGCGGAGCGAACCCCAGCTAAGACGCGGTCGAAGCTGCCGGTCACGCGCGTGATGCGAGCGAGATGTCAGGGACTACCGCGTCCATGCGCACCTTCGCTCGGTTCAGGCGCTGCATCGCGCTATGGCTGCGACAACTCAGGGAGCAGGTCCCCCTTTGGTGGTTGAGACCACGCCGAGAGGCCGCACTTTAGCCATGCGTTTCTGTTTGATGCTTGCCCAGGGCGGCTCCAAAAACATTAAGCAGCCCCACTGCCGTCGCCAGGCCGCGGCGGGCATCCTTCGATGCTGCCTGCTTCCCAAGCGCCAGCAACGATGGAGTTTCCTTGCCGGCCTCTGTAATCACTGCGTGCAATGCATCTGCGTCGATCAAGGTAAGCAGGTTGCTGAAGGTCAGCCCTATGCGAAGGGCTGTTACCATCTCCTTCGAACTGACGACATCCACAACATGATTGACCACTGTGTCGCCCGCACTCAGCAGCCCGTTTAGTAAATCAAGCAAGCCCTTTTCGTGCAACCGTTGCAGCAGGTCATAAGCGGCCAGCACAGCCTCTGCGTGTTCGATTGGAGCATGCTCAACCCTGCGAATCAGGTCCTCACGCGAATCGACCGGTGTGAACTCCCTAAAATCAACAGCTATCGCCACGAGATGACGCCCCTTTCTTATTTCTGCGATTGGATTTGAACTAGCTTTTCCGTCCCCGGCATGTGATAGTCCTTGCGCTTCCACTTACGCTCTACCTCCACTCCCGGTTGGGGAGTCGGCTTGCCGGAGAAGCGGGGGTTAAGCGGTTTCAACGGATTTGAGCCCTGTTCCGGTAGAAGCTTGATGCGCACCGCCGTCTCCTTGAACGCCGGAGTATTAGTGGCGACATCCGCATGCGAACCGGTCAGGATATTGATCGGCCCCTCTTGCGACAAATGCGGAAGGTAAACCTGTTTACCGAAGACTCGGTTGCTCACCAGTGCCTTGATCACCAGCGAGCCGTGACGGCTGGTCACGTGCACCCAGCGTCCAGACTCGATGCCGCGCTCGTGCGCCAGTTCTTCCGAGATCTCAAGGTATCTCTCGGGTGTCTCCTCCTGGATACCGGAAACCCGGTACGTCATGTTGCCTTCGTGGAAATGCTCTAACAGGCGGCCATTGTTCAGGAAAAGATCGAAATCGCGATCTGGTGCCTCCTTTGGCTCATGGAATTCCAGCGGATATAGCCTTGCCTTGTTGTCGGGGAATGGGAAACCGTTGAGATAGAGGACAGGCTGGTCAGTGCCGTCTGGCGCGACAGGCCACTGCAGCGTCTTATAGCCTTCCAGCCTGTCATAGCTGACGCCCTCATAAAGAGGCGTCAGAGTAGCCATCTCCGCCATGATCTCCGACGGATGCCGGTAGTTCCAGTTGGCGCCCATGCGGTTGGCAATATGCTGCGTGATCTTCCAGTCGGCGCGGCTGTCGCCCAACTCCGGCAGCGCCTGGTAGAGCCTTTGGATACGCCGCTCCGTGCTGCTGAACGTACCTTCTTTTTCCAGCGCCGGCGCACCAGGCAGAATCACGTCGGCGTAGCGGCAGGTCTCGCTAAAGAAGATGTCCTGAACCACAAAGAAGTCCAGCTTTTCAAAGGCGCCGCCAACATGGTTTGCGTTGGAATCAGCAGAGATCATGTCCTCGCCCGCAAGGTACATAGCCCTCAGCTTGCCGTCGTGCATCGCATCCACCATCTCGTGGTTGTCCATGCCCCGTTCCGGCGGCAGGGCGACGCCCCAACCTTCTTCAAACTTCTTGCGAATCGCCGGATCGGTCACGCTCTGGTAGCCGGGAAACACATTCGGCGCCGCGCCAGTGTCGCCCGCACCCTGCACATTGTTATGGCCGCGCAGCGGAAACGCTCCGCCCTCATCGCGCATGTAATTACCGGTGATCAGCAGCAGGTTCGAGATAGCCGTCGATCCATCCGAGGCACGTGTGTGCTGGGTGATGCCCATCGCCCACAGGACCGCGATGCTTCTTGCCGCGGCGAGTTCCTTGGCCACCCGTTCCAGAGTCTCCCGGGGCACATCGCAGATCTTGGCCGCGTACTCCATCGTGAACGGCTCGAGGCTCTTGCGAAACTCGCCGAGGCCATTCACCCACTTGTCCAGAAAATCGAGCTTGGCGTGGCCGTTGTCGAGCATGTAACGGCTCATCGCCGAAATCCACACCAGGTCCGTGCCGGGACGTGGGCGGAAGTGGATATCCGCGCGCCGCGCCATCTCATGCTCGCGCGGATCCGCAACAATCAACCTTTGACCGTGAAGCTTGTGCGCCCGCTTGACACGTGTTGCAAGAACCGGATGGCTATCCGCCGTCTGGCTGCCAACGATCAGAACCAGCCCGGACTTCGCGATATTCTCGATCCCGCCCGAGTCGCCCCCGTAACCGACGGTCCGAAACAGCCCGGTCGTTGCGGGCGATTGGCAGTAACGCGAGCAGTTGTCGATATTGTTGGTCCCCAGCACGGCGCGTCCGAACTTCTGCATGAGGTAGCCGTCTTCGTTGGTGCACTTCGAAGAGACGATCACGGCAAGCGAATCCGGGCCATACTGCTGCTTGATCGCGCTGAGCTTCGAGGTCACCAGCGTTAGCGCCTCTTCCCAACTGGCC
>DASXLU010000146.1:0-14290 GCA_036496065.1 Candidatus Acidiferrum sp. | reverse complement strand
TGGCGGCGCGCGTTGGCAGGGTGACGCTGGCGCTTGCGGGCGAGACGGAGGCGACGCTGCATCGCATAGGGGAATTGGGCGCGCACGTGGACCTAGGTCGCGGGACTATTTCGGTTACGTCGCCCGAAAATGCGCGGGTGGAAGTGCACGCGGACGACGCGCTGCTGCGATCGGAAACCGGCGGGATGACGCAGGTGCAGATCAAAATTCTGAGCGCCAAGGAGATCGAAGTGACGCTGAGGCGTGGGAATCTGGACTTTTGGTATTGCGAAGAGTCGCGGAAATTGCAGGAAGGGCAAACGTACCGAATTTATCTGGATTCGTCTGCGGATGTGCCGGGGATCTCGGGAGGATCAGTCCATAAGGTTGGTCACCAACAAAAGGTGACTGCCTACATTGTGGAGGGAGGGGGAACAGGATTGTTAGGCTGGTCGATTTGGAATCTGTTGCAGCCGGAAAGTCCCTCGAACCCAAGCACGAACAAATAGACGCGCGAGCGACTCGGCCCCTGGATTGATTATTGCCGGCAAAAGGCGATGAGTCGTTCGAGTTTCGCCAGCGCTGCGCCGGAAGCGATGGCTTCAGAGGCGACCAAAGTTGCGGCGCGCAAGTTTGGGGCTACTCCGGTGACGACGAGAGCGGCTGCGGCGTTGATGACCACGATGTCGTGAGGCGCGCCTGGTTCTCCCTGGAGAATACGAAGAATCAGAGCGGCATTGTCGACTGGAGTGCCGCCAAGTAGCGCGCTAAGGGGAGCGCGGGAGACGCCAAAATCTTCGGGCGTAACCGTAAAGTTTCGAACAGTGCCGTTGCGCACTTCGGCGATGCGCGTTTCTCCACAAAGTGAAATTTCGTCCAGGCCGCCGGCGCCGTGTATGACGTAGGCGTGGTGAACGCCGAGTTCGGCGAGCGTGGCGGCGACAAGATCGACGACGTCTGGTGTGAATACGCCGAGAACTTGCGCTTCGGCGGCAGCTGGGTTGGTGAGGGGCCCCAGCAGATTGAAGATGGTGCGTTTGCCGATTTGGCGGCGCGCGGGAACGGCATGGCGAGCGGCAGCGTGAGCCGCGGGCGCGAACAGGAAGCCAATGCCGACTTCGCGGATGGCTCGGCCGGCGTGCGCGACCGGATGATCGATGCGCACGCCAAGCGCTTCGAGCACATCGGCGGAACCGCTCTGTGAACTGGCGAATCGATTGCCGTGCTTGGCAACGCGAGCGCCTGCGGCGGAGGCGACGATGGCAGCGGCCGTCGAAATGTTAAATGTGCCGCTGGCATCGCCACCCGTTCCGCATGTGTCCACAAGTGGAGCGGGGCGCGAGTCGCCGGGAGCAAAAACGGGGAGCGCGTGGCGGCGGATGGTGCTGGCGAAGCCGGTGAGTTCGTCGACGGTCACGGGTCGAAGATTGAACGCTTCGAGGAGGCGCACGATTTCGGGAGTCTCCATGCGGCCGGAAAGCAATTCTTCGAGGACAGCTTCGGCCTCGCGCCGGGATAGGGCTGCGCCGGCGGCAACTTTATCGAGCAGTGGTTGGGTGACGTTCATTCGGGTGTCGCGAGCAAATGGGCGATCATTCCACTTTACCGTATGAGGCGGGGATTTGTATGGAGGGTCGGCGGCGAAGACAATACGGGAGTCCTTCAGGGGCTAAAACCCAATACACGTCGAGGACTAACGTCGCGGCCCTTCGCAAGCTCAGGGTGAACTGAAGCCGCGACCTACAACCCCGAGGACTCCACGTTGGCGCCCTTCGACGGCTCGGGGTGGACTGAAGCCGCGACGTATAAAACTCGGTATTTCTCCGCAACCTGAGTTCAGCCGTGGACTTCTGCATCCGCGAGTGCAGCGGGCGGGTTCGGCGCTAGCGGGAACCGGCGGGGGCGTCTGCAAGGGCGGCCGGGGTCTCGCCGGCGCGGAGTTCTTGGCGCTGGCTAACCGAGTCGCCGTCTTCGCGGCGCAGCTCGCGGAAAACGATGGTGGAGAGAACGGTCATTCCGCCGAGAACCCAAAACGCGTGATGGATACCGTGAATAAATTGTGGTGGATTGGAACGAAAGCGGTCGGGGAGGAAGAACGCGGTGACCAGGGAAGCGGAGGCTACGCCAAAGCTGATAGACATTTGCTGCATTGTGCTGGAAATGGAACTGGCGGCGCTGGCTTGCTCTTCGATGACGTCGGCATAGACGAGCGTGTTCATGCTGGTGTATTGCAGCGAGGTGAAAAAGCCGTAGCAGAAGACCATGATGACGATGAGCCAGACGGGCGTGTGCTGGCCGATGGTGGAAAAAAGCAGGATGAAGCCGCCAATGATGATGGTGTTGGAGACGAGCACGGCGCGATACCCGAAGCGCTGGAGAATTTTGGGCATAGTCAACTTGAGGCTCATCGCGGCGACGGCTTGCGGCATCATCAGCAGCCCGGACTGGATTGGGGTGAAGCCCAGCCCCACCTGATAGAGCAGCGGAAAGAGAAAGGGTATGCCGCCGATTCCAAGCCGGGTGACGAAGCTGCCGACTACCGAGGCGCGGAAGGTACGAATCCGAAACAGGACGAGGCGCAACATGGGGAATTTCGTGAGGGTGGAGTGAATTCCGTATCCCGCAAGAAGGACGAGGGAAAGAGCAAGCAGGCCGAGGATGCCACGTGTGCTGAGCGTGTGCTCGCCGAAAACTTCCAGGACATAGGAAAGCAGGGCGATGCCAGAACCAAAAAGAATGAGGCCCAGGATGTCGAGTGGATCGGTGTGTTCTTCGCGATAGTCGGGTAAGTGGCGGTAGACCAGATACAGTCCGATCAGGCCGATGGGGATGTTGACGAAGAAAATCAGCCGCCAATGGAAGTAACCGACGATCAGGCCGCCAGCGATCGGGCCCAACATGGGGCCGATGAGTCCAGGGATAGCGACGAAGCTCATGCCGCGAATGAGTTCCGATTTGGCGAACGTGCGGACCATGGTGAGACGTCCTACAGGAACCATCATGGCGCCGCCGCAGCCCTGCAAGATGCGGCAGGCGACGAGAAAATGAATGTTCGAAGAAATGCCGCAGAGAAATGAGCCCAGTGTGAAGATGCCGATGGCAGAAGCGAAGACGCGGCGAGTGCCAAAACGGTCGGCCATCCAACCGCTGATTGGAATGAAAACTGCAAGGCTCAATGTGTAGCTTGCCAGCACGGATTTCATGCTGAGCGGAGCGACGTGGAGCGCGGCAGCGATGGTAGGCACCGCGGTGTTAAGGATAGTGGTGTCGAGCGACTCCATGAAGAAGGCGACGGCGATGAGCCAGGGAAGCAGGCGCTTGCTGGAAGCAGCCAATTCAAATGGAGCAGAAGGCTCGTTCGTCGTGGAAGCGTCGGAGTGATTGGTGAGCGAAGGCATTAATTTTGTCGGCGATTCCCGGTGAATTGTTGCGCCGTGTTGCCAAACATCTATTTTCGCTGATCGAGCACGAAATTGAGAATACCCGAGTTACCTTGCTCGATCATCGGGACTCAAGTAAACTTTACTGTTTTGCAGAGCCACAAATCCTAGCAGCTGTGCACCGCGCGATGGTCGCACAGGATTTCGACCAGAATCGGGTCGAAGTCGTCCAAAAAAGGCAGAACCTCAAATGAAGATTCACGAATATCAAGCCAAGGCGATCCTCGCCCGGTACGGCGTCACAACTCCGCGAGGAGAGGTGGCGTACACGAAAGAAGAAGCGCGCGAGGGTGCGCAGCGGCTGAAGACCAACGTGGTAGTGGTGAAAGCACAGATTCATGCGGGAGGACGAGGCAAAGGCGGAGGCGTGAAACTGGCGCACTCTCCCGATGAAGCAGCGGAACTGGCGTCGAACATTTTGGGGATGACGCTGATTACGCCGCAAACTGGGCCACAAGGGCGCGTAGTGCGTCGGCTGCTGGTCGAAGAAGGACTGGATATCAAGCGCGAGCTGTATCTGGGCTTGCTGGTGGATCGCGAGAGCGGCCGCCCAGTGTTCATGGCGAGCTCCGCGGGCGGAATGGAAATTGAAGAAGTAGCCAAGGACAATCCCAGCGCGATTCTGCGGGAACCGATTCATCCGGCGGTAGGGTTGCAGCCGTATCAGGCGCGCAAGATCGCGTTTGGATTAGGGTTGCCGGGAGAAATGATTGCGGTGGCGACACCGTTTTTGCAGGCGCTGTACCGCGCATTTATCGATACGGACGCATCGCTCCTGGAAATCAATCCATGTGTGGTAACGGGCGACGGCAAGCTGGTCGCGCTGGACGCCAAGATGACCTTCGACGATAACGCGTTGTTCCGGCACAAAGAACTGCGCGAGCTGCGTGATCTGGATGAAGAAGATCCGCTGGAAGTGGAAGCGTCGAAGTACGGCTTGAACTACATCAAGCTGGACGGCAGCGTGGCGTGCATGGTGAATGGCGCGGGATTGGCGATGGCCACGATGGACATTATCAAGTATGCGGGAGGCTCGCCGGCAAACTTCCTGGATGTGGGTGGCGGCGCCTCGGCAGACCAGGTGAAGAACGCATTCGGCATTTTGCTGAGTGACCCCGCGGTGAAAGCAGTGTTCATTAACATCTTCGGCGGAATTCTGCGCTGCGATGTGCTGGCCACGGGAGTTGTGTCGGCAGCCAAAGAACTGCATGTAAAAATTCCGATTGTGGTGCGGATGGAAGGAACCAACGTGGAACGCGGCCAACAAATTCTGCGGGAGAGCGGATTGAACTTCACGATTGCCGAAGGAATGAAGGACGGAGCGCAAAAGGTCGTGGCTCTCGCGGGAGGTGCGCGATGAGCGTACTGGTAAACGAAAAAACGCGGGTGCTGGTGCAGGGATTTACTGGACGCGAAGGTACATTTCACGCGCAGCAGATGATCGAGTACGGAACGACGGTGGTGGGTGGCATAACTCCGGGTAAAGGCGGAACGAAGCATCTGGAGAGGCCGGTGTTCAACACGGTGGCCGAAGGAGTGAAGGCCACGGGCGCCGACGCTTCGGTGATTTTTGTGCCGCCACCGTACGCGGCGGACGCGATTCTGGAAGCCGCGGACGCGGGGATTCCGCTGGTGGTGTGCATCACGGAAGGAATTCCGGCGCTCGATATGGTGCGAGTGGCGGAAGTCATCGGCAAATCAAAGACGCGGCTGATTGGACCGAATTGTCCGGGAATCATTTCGCCCGGGAAGTGCAAGATCGGGATTATGCCGGGGCGGATTCACAAGCAAGGAAACGTGGGAGTGGTGAGCCGCAGTGGAACCTTGACGTATGAAGCGGTGCATCAGTTGACGCAACTCGGGATTGGCCAATCGACGTGTATCGGCATTGGTGGCGACCCGATCATCGGAACGACGTTTCTGGATGCGATCAAAATGTTTCACGAAGACGCCGACACGCACGCGATCATTCTGATCGGGGAAATCGGCGGAAACGCGGAAGAACGCGCGTCGGAATGGATTAAGACGAACGTGAAGAAGCCCGTGGTGGGATTCATCGCGGGGCAGACTGCACCGCCTGGACGCCGCATGGGACATGCTGGGGCGATTATCAGCGGCGGTCAGGGCACGGCGAAGGACAAGTATGCGGCGATGAATGCGGCGGGAATTCGGACGGTGCAGACGCCGGCGGATTTGGGATCCACGGTGCAGGCGGCGTTGAAGTAGGCGCGGTTACGGCCAAAAGCTAAAGAGTCGAGCGGTTTAAATCTTGCGGGCATGGGGCGCAGCAATGCTCCGCCCCTACAGGATAAATCGGGGAGGAATTATTCGTGGCGATCGAACGTACATTTGCGATTATTAAGCCGGACGCGGTTGCTGCCGGGCAACAGGGTGAGATTCTGGCACGAATTCATAAGGCTGGATTCAAGATCGTGGCGATCAAAAGCTTGCGCTTGACGAAGGAAGAGGCTGGCGGGTTCTACGCAGTGCACAAGGCGCGTCCGTTTTTTGGCGAGCTGACGGATTTTATGAGTTCGGGAAAGATTATCGCGATGGTGTTGGAAGCTGATGGCGCGATTTTAAAGTGGCGTGACACGATGGGCGCGACCGATCCGAAGAAGGCGGCGCCGGGAACGATTCGGCATGATTTGGGAACGAGTATTGGGACGAATTGTACTCACGGGTCGGATGCACCGGAGACGGCGGCGTTTGAGATTGGGTATTTCTTTGCGGGGATGGAATTGATTTAGGAATTGGCCGTAGCCGCACGCTAGTTTCCCGTTTCCTTTCGAATGCCGACGCCGGATTTAGGTCACGGCAAACGGCGAGATCTTGAGGACATGGGATCCAGCAGTGCTGGACCCGTACAACGGATTGATTGCGCGTAAGTTGTGCTGGCGGCCCGCCTCCCTTCCTTCGTCAGGGCAAGCAAGAAGGCGGCCCCCTACAACGGCGTTACCTTTCTGGTTGGACTTCGCGTCTAAATGAAGTGAACGTTGCCTGCCAGCGCGCCTTTCGCGGAGGTTTGTATGATTCACAATTCCCGCCGAAAATTCCTGAAGTATTCTTTGGGTGCGGCTGCCGCAGCGTGTCTGCCTGGCCAACTATGGGGACGAACGTTTGCCGCCATACTGGCTCTTGACCAGAAATTTTCTGCCACCGACCGCGTGACGCTGGGACGCACTGGGATTCAGACTTCGCGGCTTGCGATGGGGACGGGAACGGTTGGCTTCGGACATCATTCGCAACAAACCGCGCTGGGGCTCAGCGGCTTGTCGCGGTTGCTGCAGAACGGCTATGACGATGGGCTGCACTTCTTTGATACGGCGGATGCCTATGGAAGTCACCCGCACGTTGCGGACGCTCTAAAGCATGTGGATCGAAACAAGGTGACGATTCTGACCAAATCGTGGGCGCGCGATCCTGGCGAGATGCGAGCGGACCTGGATCGATTCCGGCGCGAACTGGGAACCGAGCATCTCGACGTGGTGCTGATGCATTGCTTGACGGAAGGGGATTGGACGACTCGATACCGTCCGGTGATGGATGTGCTGTCGGAAGCGAAAGAGAAGGGTATCTTGCGGGCGCACGGGTGCTCGTGCCACTCGATCGAAGCGTTGCGGGCAGCAGCCAAGTCGCCGTGGGTGGAAGTCGATCTGGTGCGCATCAATCCAATCGGATCGCATATGGATGCGGATCCCGGGACGGTGGTAAGCGTTCTGCATGAGATGAAGGCGGCGGGTAAAGGCATCGTAGGAATGAAAATCCTGGGACAAGGGGACCTGCGCCAGCATCAGGATGAAGCGATTCGCTATGCCCTGGGATTGGGCGTGCTGGACGCATTCACGATTGGCGCGGAATCGATTGCCGAACAAAATGATTTAGTAAAGAGAATCGCTGCGGCGTAGCTGCCCCATAAAATCCTCAAACAAAACCTGAAGCGTCGTCGGTTCTTAGGGACTGTTTGCATTTGGCTGCAGTCAGCGTAGATTTTTGGTGATGGACTCACTGCGCGAGCTTGGCCGCACTTTGCTGGTGGTGGGTGGTGTGCTGGCGATTGTCGGAGCGTTTCTCTACTTCGGTGGGAAACTGCCTTTTCGGCTGGGAAGATTGCCTGGGGATATTGTTCACAAAAGCGAGCACAGCACCTTCTATTTTCCGCTTACGTCGAGCATTGTCGTGAGTATCGGGCTGAGTCTTTTGCTTTGGTTGATCATCCGGTTTCGGCGCTGAGGAATATTTGACAAGCCATATTTTGGGGGCGGTTAATAGTGACACTTGTCACTGGAACGGCATTCCTGGTGCGCCAGACTGCGGGACGAGAGTCGAGGTCAAGAAGGGGTGAATCATGCAAGGATCGGCGAAAGTTCTGGAAGAGTTGAATAAGGCGTTGCGGGAAGAGCTCACGGCCATCAATCAATACTTTTTGCATGCGGAAATGTTGGAAAACTGGGGATACGAGCGGTTATCGGACTATGTGAAGAAACAATCGATCGGTGAAATGAAGCACGCGGAATCTCTGATGGAGCGCATTTTGTTTCTGGACGGCACGCCGAGTATGAAGCCGCTAGAGTTGACGGTTGGCAAAAATGTGCGAGAGATGCTGCAGAGCGATTTGGACCTCGAGGTCGCCGCGGTGAAGGAATACAACGCAGCGATTCAGGTAGCGGTGGCTGAAAAAGATAATGGGTCGCGCGACTTGTTCGTGACGCTGTTGAAGGATGAAGAAGATCATGTGGACTGGCTCGAAGCGCAGCTCCACCAGATCAAAGAACTGGGTTATGAGCGGTATTTGACGATGCAGATGGGCGAAGAGGAAGAGTAAGGGGATAGCCGGTCGAGCAAGGATGGGACAACTCACATTTAATTTGCAGCCGGACCGGCGGGTCTACACGGTCAGCGATCTGACGTCGCGGATTCGCGACCTGCTGACCAAGAACCTGATGGATGTGTCGGTGCAGGGGGAGATTTCGAACTGTCGCGAGGCGCAGTCCGGCCATTTTTATTTCACGCTGAAGGACGATCGGGCCCAGGTGAAGTGCGTGCTGTTCAAGAACCAGCAGCGCGGAATGAAATGCCGTCCACAAGATGGCGTGCAGGTGACGGTGCGCGGCTCGATCAGCGTGTACGAAGCGCGTGGCGAGTATCAGATTTATGTTGAGTCGATGGACCCGGTGGGGCGCGGCGCTTTGCAGTTAGCGTTCGAACAGCTCAAAAAGCGGCTAGAGGAAGAGGGCCTGTTTGATGCGGCGAGGAAAAAGCCCTTGCCGCTGTTACCCAGCCGGATCGGGCTGATCACTTCGCCGGGCGGCGCCGCGGTGCGAGACGTGGTGCGAATCCTGACGAGACGTTTTCCGAATGTGCACCTGACCTTGTATCCCGTGCGAGTGCAGGGAGACGGAGCGGCAGAAGAAATTGCCGAGGCATTGCACTGTTTTCATAAGAAAATCAGCGTGGATGTGATTCTGCTGGTGCGCGGCGGCGGCTCGTTCGAGGATTTGTGGGAGTTCAACGAGGAAGTGGTAGCCCGCGCGGTGGCGCGCTCGCTTGTTCCAGTGATTACCGGCGTGGGGCACGAAACGGATTTCACGATTGCGGATTTTGTGGCGGACGTGCGCGCGTCGACGCCTTCGGCAGCCGCGGAAATCGTTGTGCAGACGAGACGCGAGTTCGACAAGCATGTAGCGGATTTGAGCGGCGCGCTGGAGAGCCTGCTTCGCTACCGGATCATGGAGCTTTCGCGGAAGGTACACGAACTCGGAACACGCCGAGGATTCCGGAAGCCGTTGGATTTGCTGCGGCAGCACCGCCAGCGGGTCGACGACATGAATGCGCGGCTGGCGGTCGGCCTGAGGGGACGGCTGGACACTTCGCGGCGAAGGTTGGGAGTGGCGCATCTGCGGATTGCACGTTTCGATTTTCGAGCGAAGATTGGGGCATTGCATCGGCGGTTGCAGAATTTGAGTTCGCGCGGCGCTGTTGGATTGCGGAGCCGGTTGGAGACGTCGCGTCGGCGCTTTAGTATGGCGCATCTACGGATGGCGCGATTTGATTTTCGGGCAAAGATCGGTGCGCTGCGATTCGGACTACAGCGATGCAGCATCGATTTAGGCGTGCGCATCGAACGTGCTCTGCGGGTGAAGCGGGAACGGTTGGAACGCTTGGCGGTGTTGCTGGAGGAACGCAGTCCGCTGAAGGTGTTAGAGCGCGGGTACGCGATTGCCACCGATGCTTCGGGAAAAGTGATTCGCGATGCGGACCAAGTGGCTGTGGGCGAGAGCGCGACGATTCAATTGCATAGTGGTCGATTGATTACCGAGATAAAGAATAAAGAAGCTTAGGAAGGTTGTGACCGCGCCGTTCGAGTTATGGCGACTAGTCTTCTTCGTCGGAAGAAACTTTCAGGACCGCGAGGAAGGCTTCCTGCGGAATGTCCACCTGGCCGACGCGTTTCATGCGCTTTTTGCCTTCTTTTTGTTTCTCGAGTAGTTTGCGTTTGCGGGAAATGTCTCCGCCATAGCACTTGGCCAGAACGTTTTTGCGGATAGCGGCGACGGTTTCACGAGCAATCACACGGCTGCCGATGGCTGCCTGAATCGGCACCTCGAACATCTGGCGCGGAATCAATTTGCGCAGTCGGGTAACGAGATCGCGGCCGCGTTCAATAGAAAATTCGCGGTGAATGATTAATGCAAGGGCGTCGACCGGCTCGCCGCCGACGAGGATGTCCAGCTTGATCAAGTCGGCTTCGACGTAGCCGGCCAAATGATAATCGAGCGATGCGTAGCCGCGCGAAACGCTCTTCAGGCGATCATAAAAATCGAGAACAATTTCGTTGAGCGGTAGTTCGTAGGTAAGCATCACGCGAGTAGGCGACAGATATTCGAAATTTTTCTGGATGCCTCGCTTGTCCTGACAGAGCTGCAGAATGCCGCCGACCGATTCGTCGTTGGTGATAATCATGGCGGTGATGATGGGCTCTTCAATTTTCTCGATGTCGCTGGGATTCGGAAATTTCGCGGGGCTATCGACTTCGATGACCTGGCCGCCGACGCGAGTGATGCGATAACGCACGCTGGGCGCGGTGGTGATGAGGTTCAGGCCGAACTCGCGTTCGAGGCGTTCCTGAACAATTTCAAGATGCAACAGGCCGAGGAAGCCGCAGCGGAAACCGAAGCCTAGAGCCACAGAATTCTCGGGCTCGTAGAAAAAAGCGGCATCGTTTAGTTTGAGCTTACCCAGTGCGTCGCGCAACGGCTCGTACTCGTCGGCCAGGACAGGAAAAATTCCGGCAAACACCATGGGCTTGATCGCTTCGAAGCCGGGAAGCGCGGGAGCCGGACGAGCCGCTTCGGTAACGGTGTCGCCCATACGCGCGTCGGCAACCTGCTTGATGTTGGCGACGATGAAGCCGACATCCCCGGCTTCCAGTTCTTCGAGGGCGATGGGCTTGGGCGTCAGCGTGCCAAGCTGTTCGACTTCGTAGACCTCGCCGGTGGCCACCAGACGAATCTTCATGTGCTTGCTGATGCGGCCTTCCATCACGCGAACAAGAACAACGGCGCCGCGGTAGATGTCGAACCAGGAATCGAACACCAGCGCCTGAAATGGATTCTGCGAATCGCCCTTCGGCGGAGGAATGCGCTGCACGATGGCTTCGAGCACGTCTTCGACGCCGATACCACTTTTGGCGCTGATCATCAGTGCATCGCCCGCGGGAATCGCCAGAACATTTTCGATTTGCTCTTTCACGAAGTCGGGCTGGGCAGCGGGGAGGTCGATCTTGTTGATGACCGGCAAAATCGTGAGATTGTGCGAGGCGGCGAGGAATGTGTTGGCGACGGTTTGCGCTTCGACGCCCTGGCTGGCGTCAACAACCAGCAGAGCGCCTTCACAGGCGGAAAGCGCGCGCGAGACTTCATAGGAAAAGTCGACGTGGCCGGGCGTGTCGATCAAATTCAGGCGATAGGTATTGCCGTCTTTCGCCGTGTAATGGAGGCGGATGCTTTTTGCCTTGATGGTGATGCCGCGTTCGCGCTCGAGGTCCATGGAGTCGAGCACCTGTTCATGCATTTCGCGCTGAGAAAGGGCCCCGGTAAGCTCCAACAGTCGATCGGCAAGGGTAGATTTGCCGTGATCGATATGCGCGATGATACAAAAATTGCGTATGAACTTTGGGTCCATTCGTGTCCGTAACCGCCAGGATTGTCCTGATGGTATTCCTGCGAGACTAACGGCGGATCGTACCGCACGGGCGAGGTGATCTCATCCCGCTCGAAAGCATGCCGCGTGAACCTCTAGTTTGCCATAAACGACGAGCAGCGTCAGCCAACGCTGCCAGAGCAGGGAACCTCTTGGCAGATTGCCCATCGGCCTGAGAGTCTGGTTTGGCCGCTGCTGGAAGCGGGGTATATAGTGGAACTTGGGTTTGTCCCACGCGCGAACCCGCACGAAGTTAACGCCGAAACAATTTGAAGGCAAACCGAGCCGATGGCCGCAGACGTCAGCAAAAATCTGGAGCGCGCGAAGAAGTTCCTCGAGAAAAACCGCGTTGAGGATGCGATCGAGGCCTACCTTTCGATTCTCGCAGAATCCCCCCACCATCAGGAAGCGTCGCAAGCACTCGGAGATTTGTACACGCGGATGGAATTGCCGGATCGCGCGGCTGTTTACTATGGATATTTGTTTGATTTGCTGATCGAGCCGAAAGACGAGACCAAGGCGCTGGCCATCTACAATCGATTCCTGCGGAACTCGATTTCCGCGCAACCGCCCGAACGGGTGGCTCGCTATGCGTTCCTGCAGCAACGGCAGAATCATCCTGAAGAAGCGTTGGAGCAGTATTCGCGCGCCGCGGAAATGTTCAACGAGGCGAAACGCGGAGAGGACGCGCTCTTTTGTTGGGAGCGCACGGCGCAACTCGACCCAGATAACATGTCGCGGCAGTTGAAGGTAGCCGAAGCTGCGGCGCAATTGGGCAAGAATGCGTTGGCGGCGCGATCGTTTTTGCGAGCCGGTCAATTGGCCACGGCCACTGGCGCAGCGCAGGATGCGATGAGGCTCTTGGGGCGAGCGTATGGGCTGGCGCCTCAGGAGCGGAGCGTGGCGCTGCTCTACGCTGAGGCGAAGTTGCGCAACGGAGAATCGGCGGAAGCTGCGGCGCTGCTGGAGCCCTTTGCGGGAAGTGAAGGCGACACCAATTTCCTGGAGACATTTGCGGATGCGTTGCGGCTGTCGGGTCAGTTGGATCGTTCCAGGGCTATTTTGGAGCGCTTGCTTCGCGAGAAAAATGAAGGGATCACGCGGCTGTTCGATTTGGCGGATGCCTACGCAGACGCGGAACAGGACCCCAAATCCGTAGAAATTCTTGCGACGGTGAAACGCAGACTATTTGCCGATCGCAAGCAGGGAGAATTCATAGCGCAGCTCGAGGGACTGGGCGCGAAACATCCGGAATCGATCGCAATTCTGGAGTTCTGGGCGGCGATCTACAACGAGCTCAATCGCGAATCACAATACTTTGAAGTGCTGATCAAACTGTTTGACGCGAACTTCAATTCCGGAAACTTCCAGAAATCCAGTGAAGTGCTGGACCGGCTCGTGGACATCGATTCGTACGACTATCGGAATCAGGAGCGACTGCAAAAACTGCGCGGGCATGCCGACGAGAGTTTTCTGCGGCGCGTGGCGGGAAGAATGGCCAAAGGCTCGACGAGCGTTTCGTCGAATACTGCGCCGCCGAAATCGCTGGCATCCGGCCAGGATGTTGCGGACACCTCGCCGGTGACGGAAGAAGGGCGCAAGATGCAGGCACTGGACGACCTGATCGTCCAGACTGAAATCTTTCTGCAATATTCGCTGCAAGCTAAGGCGGTAGAACGGCTGCAAAAGATCGCGGCGATGTTTCCTGGCGAAGAAGAACGCAATGCGCGGCTGCAGAATTTGTATCAAACGGCGAACTGGTTCCCGAAGCCGGCGAGTAAGCATGAACCGCCGAAGAAGGCAGTGAGTCCACCGGTAGTGGAGGTTCACACGCCCCCTACGGGTCGGACAGGCTCGTACACGGCGGATACGCTTCGTGATTTGACGAAAATCTCGGAGATCAATCAGAAAATTTTCCGTCAACAAACGCCGCGGGCCATGCTGAATACCACCGTGAGCGAAGTGGGCGCTTACATGAAGGCCGGGCGTACGCTGGCGGTAATTGGTGTGCCGGGCCGTCCCCCAGAAATGGCCGCGGAATATTGCGCGCCGGGACTTAAACCCGCTCCCGGAGCGCAAGTGGTGTTTTTGCTAGCGCAGATGGAGAAGGCCGTACCGGATGAATTGGGCGGACTGGTAGTGGACTCGAGCGAGGGTTCGATCTTGGGGGATCTCGGTCTGGAAACGGCGCTGGGCGTGACGATCACCGACAAAGAAACGCAGACTCCAGCGGGGATGTTGATCGTAGGACATCAGAGTGGGCATCGGTGGAAGCCGAACGAGACGTACTTTTTGCAGGCGATCGGCGACCAGATGATGATGAGCGTAAGCCACACGCGATTGCGGTCGCTGGTGCGGCGCATGGGCGTTTCCGATGATCGGACGGGATTGCTAAGCCGCAGTTCGTATGTGGGCTGTCTGTTGAACGAGGCAGATCGCGCGCGGACGCAAGGAACACCTTTGACTTTGGCGATTTTGCAGATTGACCGCGGCGCAGAAATGTTGCGTCAGCAGGGAGAAACGCCGCTCGAGCGTTTTCTGGAGCAATTGGCACGCTCATTGCAGCCGATGGTCCGGCAGAACGATATGGCAGTGAAATATACTTCGTGGGCGCTGGCGTTCATTCTGCCCGACACGACGATCTCTGGAGCGCAAAACCTGGTGGAAAA
>DASXLU010000145.1:0-17849 GCA_036496065.1 Candidatus Acidiferrum sp. | reverse complement strand
TGGTTTTCCCGACGACACCATCGCCAACGGCCCCACCATCGTCTCCACCGCATCGTTGCAATCCGTCGCAGATTGGTTCCCTGGCATCTCGCTAGACGAGACCCGTTTGCGTTTCCGCGCATCTCTTGAAATCGACAACGTCCCAGCATTCTGGGAAGACCAACTCTTCGGCGAAGACGAGCGCAGCGTCATCCGCTTCTCTATCGGTGAAGTTCACTTCGAGGGCAGCAATCCTTGTGCGCGCTGTCCAATTCCTCCACGCAATCCCTTCACCGGCATTCAGTTGGATGGCTTTCAGAAGCGCTTCAATCAACTCCGCGACTCTTCTCTACCGGTGTGGTCCCCGCGCGCCCGTTTCGACCATTTCTATCGCCTGTCCACCAACACCCGCGTCTCCTCCGACCAAGCCAACCGCCTCCTCCGCCTAGGAGACCCACTTCACCTCTCCCCTTAGCCACACGTCGATCTCCGCGTCTTGCCGGATGTCGGGTGCCGCATCCCTTTCTGCCTTTCAGGAAAGGGTGCGGGTTTAGAGCCGCCCACGACGACCACTTGCCATACTGACCACGATCTTCGTGACTCGTCGCACGTTTCCGCGCCTCGCGTCTCGCTCCCCTGACTCCGTCATTCCGAGCGAAGCGACCCGGCTTTTTCCTCGCGCGTACTTTGCACGCCGGGTCGCGCAGCGGAGGGATCGCGGCACGATCTCAACCTCATCGCAAATCATCTGAACAACAACCACCACCGCCACGCCTACTTCTTCATCAACTTCTCCAACTCTTTCACCAATCGCTCCCCTGCGCTGTTCTCCCCGGTCAACACGCCGCCCCACGCATGCCGGTCTCCCCACAGAATCTCCGCACTACTTAAATCAATTACCGTCAAATACACCGACTTCACGCTCTGCTCCTGCGCGTATCGTGGTGTTACTCCTTCCGAACCGAATCCCCTCACCGCGCTGGCCACCGGACTTCGCGAAAACAACAGCATCAAATCTGCCTTGTCTTTCTTTTCGACGAGCTGATACCGTCCCCACCGCCGCAATTCTTCCCATGCCCGCTGCCCTACCGCAGCGTCATCAGTCCGGTCATCAAAATACGCCGTCTTCGCCGCCCGCATCTCCGGCGGTATCTCCCGCGAACGCTTCTGCGCGAACACACCACAACACAAACTCCCGCCAATAATCACCGCACCAGCTATCCACGAGACGCAATCCCGAATTCGCATCTCACCCCCGATACTACGATGCTGAAATTGTGCCACCCATCATGGAACCACTACCCGATCTTTTGGGTGCCGCATCCCTTTCCGCTTCTCAGGAAAGGGTGCGGGTTTAGAGCCGCCCGCAACGACCACTCGCCCTGCCGGCCGCGGTTTCCGTGACTCGTCGCACGTTCACGCGTCTTGCGCCGACTATCTTCCCGCTCGCCACTCGTCACTACTCGCCACTTACCCTACGCCGCCTCTCCCTGAAAATACTTCCGCGGCGGAAACAACCCTCTCCTGAGCAACTCCTCGCCACACTCTCTCCGCACCTCTTCCGACCAGTTCACCCATCCGCGCTCGCTCAATCCCAAAAAATGCCTCGCCTGCTCATACTCCACCAAGCCCAGGTAATACAAACGAAACATCACCATTCGCGATGCTCTCTCCGGTCCAGCAAGCGCTGCCTGTCCCGCCAACGCAAAATCCGCCACCCAATCCTTCAGCTTCGGACGCAAATCCGGCCGCCACGAATACTTACAGTTCTGCGCCCAGTCTACCGCCGCCACGCCGCGTTTCCCTTCCAGCACCTCGCGCGCTCCACGATACACTTCCCAACACACATCAAACGCCATTTCTGGCTTAACGCTCATCACCGCCTCCGTTTTTCAATTCGCCTACACCAAAGCCACTTTCTCCGGTGCAACCACGTGCTGCTCTTCCATCCAAACGCCGTAGCGCATCTGGTATTCCCACACCAACTCGTGTTTGCTTTCTCGCGCTGCTTCTTCCACTGCGCGTCTGCGTTTCTTCACCACGTAGCCTCCATTCGCCGCCTTCCGCAAATGACGCAACTGCGCAGAGATACTCGCTTCGGGATAGCGCGTCTTCCGTGATAACTCCCCGAGCGTCATCCACCGTTCATGACCAGCCGTGCACAACAACACCTCTCGCACAATCTCTCTTTGCGTTTTACGTTCAGCCTTTCTCTCAGACCTGGACCGCTTCTGTTTTTCCGTTACTCGCATAGCTCCTCGCTTTCTTCTTTCCTCTACCAATCCCGAACCCGCGCGCCCAAACCACCGCCCGTTGCGTACGCTCTTCCGAAACTCACCCTTCCCCAGCCTCGTCTATCCCCCAATCGATCTGCTCCAATTCCCGCCTCCTGACCTCTTCTTCAGCATCCGCAGGCTCTTCCTCCCACGCGCTCCTGTCGGGATCTTCGTAATCGCCCGCGCACCCGCTGCAGGCGCTCATCGATCCGCCCTTGTTTTCCACACTTTTCCACAGTGGTGTTCTATTTCGGTCAATAGTAACTAGAATGTTCTGAATGCTAGGATGGTATCTATATCCCTGTAGTAAACATGTTTGGAGGTTCTCTTGGCCAAGTACCGTTCGCAACCACCGTGGGAGTTTCTTCTTACCGCCTCCCGCAATACCCTGCAGAGCTACGAATTCTCGCGTCTCAACCTCGCGGCTAACCTGCGAAAGGAAATTGGCTCTCTGCTCGATCAGTGGATGGAAGAGAACTCGGCTGCCATGCTCGCCCGCTGGCTGATGGAGCAACGTGAACGTAGCGTCCTCGCCGCTGAGACTCGCGCTTCCGAAAACTTGGCCTCCGATGAGGATCAGGCTGCGTCCGATAATTTTTTGAACGAGCCCGGGCTCCCTTCCCAGGATTCGCACCGGCGTACGTAATTGTTTGCCCCTTTGGGTGGGGCTGGTTTCTGGTTCCGTGCTCTTTTCGGCTTTAGTTCTCTGCTGTAGCCGTACTCGCGGAGGTATGTTTTGACAATCGATTCCCCAATGCGGCGCGATCCTCGATCGCAACCTCTGCTTCGCCGCAACGACTTCCCATGTTTTTTCGCAACTCCCCGCCAAGCCTTCATCCGTGTACTTCATTCCTCACCTCGCCGGATTACGTCTTGGCACCTGTATATTTTTTATAAGAAGCGAAAAGAGTTCGCGGCCTTGGCGTGGGCGGTTTGTTTGTTCCCGCAAAACAAAAAAGAGGCACGAACATCGTGCCTCTCTATTCCAAATCTTGCTTATTGTGAGTCTTGCTTATTCCGACTCTTGACAGCGCTTAATCGCACCGCTTACTAACCTCGAAACGGTTTTCCGTACGTGTCATCCTGCTAGCCACGACCCTAAAGGAGAGCGAAGCGAAGGATCTCAACTCTTCGTTTCAGCACTCTCGAGCCTCCACCACTGGCCCCAGAAATAAAAAAAGGCGCGACCAAGTCGCGCCTGACTTCCTTCAGAATACTTTACGAACCTTAAGCTTTCGCCACTACCTTCCCGCCACCCTTCTCCAGCAACTGTTCCTTCCGATAAACCAGCGAATTGATGTCATAAGTCGCTAGCTCAAATCCATGCCCGTGTGTGATCGCATCCGTGGGGCACGCTTCCACACAATATCCGCAAAAAATGCATCGCGAATAGTCAATGTTATAAACCTTCGCATAGCGCTCGCCCGCTGAAATCCGGTTCGCATCCGTATTCTCTGCCGCTTCGATGTAGATGCAATTCGCCGGGCATGCCGCCGCGCACAAAAAGCATCCTACGCACTTTTCCAACCCGTCCTCATCGCGCTGCAAGACGTGGATCCCTCGATACCTGGGCTGGAAATTTACCGGCTGATGCGGATAGTTCTCCGTCACCGTTTTCCGGAATATATTTCGAAACGTCACGCTGAATCCCTTCACCAGCGCAACCGTAGTTTCCCCAAATTCCCTTAGGAGCGATGCCATAGCTTCCTAGTCTAACAAACCCCTATTCCTTCGCCAAACAAACGCTGCCGTGTCATCCCGACCGGAGCGACTCGGCCTTTCTTCCGCGCGAACTTTGCGCGCCGCCCCGCGTAGCGGAGGATCGCTGCAAGATCCGAAATCAGTCTCCCCAACAGATGCGAGCACAATTCCCGACCCTCATCCCAAAACCCGCTTTACCCTTTCAACGCCTCCACGATCTGCTTCCCATGAAATCGCCCATTCTCAATAAAAATCTCCCCAGTATGCCTGCCCGCAATCACCACTCCCGCCAGATAAATCCCCGGCACGTTACTCTCCAGCGTATTCGGGTCCAGCGCCGGCCTGCGACTTTCCGCGTCCAAGTCCACACCCAACGCCTCGATAAACTCGTAATCTGGATGATATCCAGTCAACGCAAATACCTGCTTCGCTTCCAATTCGCGCACGCCCGCAGGATCCTCCAGTATTATGCCCGCGCGAATGAACTCCTTCACTTTTGCCTGGAATATCGCGTGGATTTGCCCGGCTTTAATTCGATTCTCAATATCCGGCTTTACCCAATACTTCAATGACGTTCCTAAATTCTCGCCGCGCACTAGCAGCGTCACCCGCGCGCCATTTCGATAGAGGTCCAGCGCAGACTCCACTGCTGAATTCTTGCCGCCGATCACCACAACATCCTGGTTCCAGAATGGGTGAGGTTCCGTATAGTAATGATTCACATGCGGCAGATGTTCTCCCGGCACTCCCATCTCGTTCGGCAAATCGTAATATCCTGTCGCCACCACAATTTTCTTCCCGCCGTAGCGCTCCTCGCTCCCCTTCTCCGTTTCAGTCACCACCGTAAAGTCGCCGTCGTGCCCATCGACGCACAGCACGCGCTCATAGAGCCGCAACTCCAAGCCATAATGCTCCGCTCCTTTGCGATAGTATTTCAGGGCCTCAAGCCGCGTCGGCTTCTCTCCGCCGCACACCATCGGCAGGTTTCCAATTTCCAGCAGCTCCGGCGTCGTGAAAAAGACCATGTTCACCGGATAGTTGTAAATCGAATTGCACAGACATCCCTTATCGATCACCAGAGGGCGCATTCCTGCGCGCCTCGCTTCCATGGCACACGCTAATCCCGTTGGTCCCGCCCCGATGCAGATTATGTCGTAGTTTTTCATTTCCTCGTTTACCAGCTATCTCCCATTTGGCGATACATCTCAATCTTCAGTCGCTCGCATTCTTCAACGCCACGTGCATCGTGTTGCTATTTGAGTCTGCCATGGCCCTGACCGTTACTCCAAACCCGCCTCAAACCTGCGCATTATCGCCTGAACTCCTCAACACTCCTCGCAGTCTTGCCCGGCGAAACCCAAAAGCTCGACCGCCCGTTGCAAACTCTATTCCCAGAAGTGAACGCAATACCTGTTTTCGTCCGCTTCCTAGTTACCCAAAGACTAACTATTCCATTGACAAATAGCGCTGGTCGCGCCATTCTCAAGCTGGAAGCGTCACTATTCGCCCGCTTTTCACACAAGAAGTTGGCCAGGCGCTTCGTATCTCAAGTCGCGGTCGGCCCGTCGGGTTCCCTTCACCCGCTTGGTACTCCTCCCTTCCGCTTTTTTAACAATTACCGGTTTGCAGGCGCAGCGTTCTGAGGCTGCCTGTCCTGGATTACTGCCAAAAGTCTAGTAGTTCGATGCTGTCCGGCCTTTCGAATGCAGAAACACATCTCTTCCGCGTATTTCGCGCTCGCTCCCACAGGATCGTCATGAAGCCAATCGCCACCTTTAAAGTTCGACCAGCCATCCCGGAAGCATTGAAATCCATCCTTCCCATCGCCTATAACCTGCGCTGGAGCTGGGATCATGCCGCCATTGACCTATTTCGCCGCTTTGATCGCGACCTGTGGGAAACTGCCGGCCGCAATCCCGTCAAGCTCCTCGGCTCCGTCGATCAATCCGTTCTATTGGCGGCATCTCGCGATGACTCTTTTCTCGCTCACCTCCGCGGAGTCTCCGAGCACCTCGCTGCCTACCTGAGCGGACAGGGCTCTTGGTATCAACGCGAGCATGCCGATCAGTCAGACCTGCTCGTCGCATATTTTTCTTTGGAATTCGGCATCACCGAATGCCTGCCAATTTTTGCCGGAGGGCTCGGCGTTCTGGCGGGTGACCATCTAAAAGCAGCCAGCGACCTCGGCCTCCCTCTCGTCGCGGTTGGACTCCTCTATCAGGAAGGCTATTTTCGGCAGTATCTCAACGCCGCCGGATGGCAACAGGAGGCCTTCGAAGAAAACGATTTTCACGTTCTTCCGATCGAGTTAGTTCCCAACGTACAAATTCGCGTCGAACTTCCCGATGGCGATGTCACTGCGCGCATTTGGCGAGCCGAGGTCGGACGCATCAAGCTCTACCTTCTCGACACCAATCTCCCCGCTAACAAGCCCGAACACCGTTCCATCACCGCCCAACTTTACGGTGGCGACTTGGACATGCGCATCAAGCAGGAAATTCTCCTCGGTATCGGCGGCCTGCGCGCCCTCGCAGCCCTCGGCATAAATCCTACCGTCCATCACATGAACGAAGGACATTCCGCCTTCTTGGCGCTGGAGCGCGTCCGCTCCCTCATGGAATCTCGCAATCTAACGCTCTCCGAGGCTCGCGTCCTGGCGTCCTCCAGCCTGGTCTTCACCACTCATACGCCAGTACCCGCGGGTCACGACTATTTTCCGCCCGGACTCATGGATCATTATTTCTCTTCCTTCTATCGTCGCCTGGGAATCTCCCGCCACGACTTTCTTGCACTTGGTCGCCAGAATCCCCATAACGACAACGAAGATTTCTGCATGACGGTCCTGGCTCTCCGCCTCGCCGCCTTCAGCAATGCCGTTAGCAAGCTTCATGGCACCGTCAGCCGTCGCATGTGGAACTCTATCTGGCCCGGCCTACCCGAAACCGAAGTGCCCATAGGCCATGTCACCAACGGCGTCCATTTCCGCAGTTGGGTCTCTCTCGAAATGAATCAACTCTACGACCGCTACCTCGGCCCAAAGTGGCGTGAAGAGCCCGCCGATCCTAAACTTTGGCAACGAACCCAATCCATCCCTGCTGGCGAACTCTGGCGAACTCACGAGCGCCGGCGCGAGCGCCTCGTCTCTTTTGCCCGCAGGCGCCTTCAGGCTCAACTCAAAAACCGAGGTGCCGCGCAGTCCACTCTCGACGAAGCCGAAGAAGTTCTCACCCCGGATGCGCTAACCATCGGTTTCGCACGCCGGTTCGCCACCTATAAACGCGCTACACTGCTCCTCCGCGATCCCGAACGCCTCTCCCGTATCCTCAATAATCCGGAACGCCCGGTGCAAATCATCTTCGCCGGAAAAGCTCATCCACGCGATCACGCGGGAAAGCAACTGATCAAAGCGATTGTCGATCTCGCGGCTCGCCCGGAATTTCGCCGTAAACTTGTTTTCCTGGAGGATTATGACGTCGCCATTGCTCGCTACATGGTCCAGGGCTGCGACGTTTGGCTCAACAATCCCCTCCGCCCACAGGAAGCAAGCGGCACCAGTGGCATGAAAGCTCAAGCCAATGGTGTTCTCAACGTCAGCACGCTCGATGGCTGGTGGGATGAAGCGTGGCAGCTTGGTCTCGACTCCGGTACGGAAGTGGGTTGGGCCATTGGAAAGGGTGAATCGTACGAGGATCCCGGATACCAGGATCAAGTAGAAGCGGAAGCTCTATACGAACTTCTCGAACGCGAAATCGTTCCTGCCTTTTATGAGCGTCGCACCGACGGTATTCCTCGCAAATGGATCGATCGCATGAAGAGTTCCATCATTCGTCTTTGTCCTGAGTTCAACATGCACCGCATGGTCATGCAGTACGCCAACGAATACTACCTCTCGGCTCATTCTCGCCATCTGCGGCTTGATGCCGGCAACGCCTCTCTCGCCCGAAATTTCTCCTCTTGGCTCGAGCGCATCCACGACGCCTGGCCGCGCCTCGCCGTAAAATCTGTGTCCACAGAGTTGGGCGAAGTCGAACTGGGCGACAAGGCGCAAGTTGCGCTGGAGGTGTTTCTGGACACGCTCACTCCAGACGATGTTTCAGTGCAAATTCTGTCTGGCCGCGTCACTGCCAGCGGCGAGTTGGAAAACCCGGAAATTACTCAGATGACCATCTTCGAATCGGAAGGCGACGGCCTTTATCGTTTCCACGCCTCGCTCTCCAGTGTAAAGAGCGGCCTCTTTGGCTACACCATTCGCATCCTTCCTCACCATCCAGACGCCGTTACTCCTTTTCTTCCAGGCTTGATCACATGGGCCACCACGCCCGTCGCCAACTCGATTCCGGCTCTAGCCGTGAAATAAACCGGCTCATTTGTTGTGCTGTGTCATCCCAAGCGCAGTCCGCGCAGCGAGGGATCCCTCTTCGATCCACTGTGTAGGGGTCCAGCACGCTGGACCCCTTGTCCGCAAGATCACCGCATCTTGAACTCTTGCCTCTCTGCCGGGTGCCGCATCCCTTTCCGCCCTTCAGGAAGGCTGCGGGTTTAAAGTCAGCAGCAACGAGCACTTCCATTCGAGCGTGCTCCATGACCGTCCGCACTTTCTCCACTTCTTACACCCCTCCCACCGTCGTTCCGAGCCTGCCTGCGGCAGGCAGGCTCAGCGAGGAATCGATCTCAGCGTCTTGCCCGCCATCGACGCCCAGTAAGACCGCAAGATCCCACCGTCTTCTCCCAAGCCTAGTCCTCGTCCTAACCAACCCCACACTGCCACAGTTGCGAATTCTCCTCCCTCCCCTGCATTCTGATACGCGTGCCTGAACTCCCCGATATAAACGCCTACCTCTCCGCCCTCGAACCGCGCATCCTCGGCCAGCCATTGCAAAACGTTCGCGTTGCCAGTTTGTTTTTGCTTCGCACCGCTCAACCACCCCTCAGTGATTCGCATGGCCGCATCGTGAAAGAACTTCGTCGCATCGGCAAACGCATCGCTATAGGACTAGAGGGGCAACTCTGGCTGGTCCTGCACTTAATGATCGCCGGTCGCTTGCATTGGCGCGCGCCTGGAGCCAGGCTCGCTGGACGCCAAAGCCTGGCGGCTTTTGACTTTTCCGACGGCTCCCTCGTACTCACCGAAGCCGGAACGAAGCATCGCGCTTCTTTGCACGTATTTGCAGGGGACGACTCACTTCGTTCCGTCGATCCAGGCGGCATCGATGTACTCGACGCCGACCTCGCCTCATTTCGAGCAGCCCTTTCAGCCGATAATCACACCCTCAAACGCGCTCTGACCGACCCGCGACTCGTTAGTGGCATCGGCAACGCTTATTCCGACGAAATACTGCACGCCGCTCGCTTGTCTCCCATCGCGCAAACTCACAGGCTTCGACCTGAAGAATGGGAGCGGTTGTACATTGCCACTCAACACACCCTCAAGCTTTGGATCGACCGGCTCCGTACCGAGGCCGGTGATGGATTTCCTGAGAAGGTGACTGCGTTTCGCGATGAAATGACCGTTCACGGCCGCTACGGCAAGCCGTGTGTAGTGTGCGGAGAGAAAATTCAGCGTATCCGATACGCTGACAACGAGACGAACTACTGCGCTCATTGCCAAACTTCGGGCAAGATTCTTGCGGATCGGGGGCTTTCACGTCTTTTAAAGGCAGACTGGCCGCGTACCCTCGAGGAACTCGAGGCTCTCAAGCGTCGCTAACAAAAGTTCTAAATCTGGGACTAAGCCACAACGATGACGGATCTTACTTCTGCTGCATCCCCTGTTGCTTCTTGTGTTCTTCGTCAATCTTCCTTACATATTCCTCAAACTTGGGTTTCTGCTCGTCGGTCAGAAAAGCCCGTATCTTTTCCCTGCCCTCGTGACGCAGTGTGTCTACATCCGTATTCGTCTTGTCTCGCAAGCCCTTAATCTGTCCTTGGGTCATCGCGATGACCGCATCTGCCTTCTGTGCCTGCTCTTGTGTTAGCCCGACTTCCGCCGTCATCTCAGCCACTTTTTTGGCCCGCTTGTCCGCGTCGCTCATCTGTGGATACGGGTTCTTGCCTGCCGCGTAACTGCTGTGCGCGAAGCTATATCCAAATACTCCGCCAGTGGCTACCCCCAGGATAAATACCAGGGCTAGCCAGATCGCCGCTTTTTGCCGCACCTCCGGGGTCATGGACGCGCCTCCGCTCCGCTGCTAAGGATAGACGTCGCGTCATCATTTACCGGAGCGCTTGGCGCTGTATCGAATATACCCTCGGCTTGTTGCGTGTTGGCCCTGCGCGCTTCTTCCGCCCGCCTTAGCTGCAGTGCCCACGTGCTGCCTACTACCAATAGCAAAGCACATAACGCTACCAATCTCGGTGCGAAACGTCGCACACTAATCCATACGCCGTTGCGTTCTTCGATCTCCTTCTCTTTTGCAGCTATTGCCGCCATCACTCGCGTCGTGAACCATGGACCGGCGACCTTCTGACCGGCTCTCAGCGGCTCGATCGCTTGTCGTGTCATTACTAATTCATTCAATGCTTGGCGGCAGTTTTCGCATGCCCTGGCGTGCTCGCGCCCAACTTCCGAAATTCGCGCCAGCACTTCTCCTGAAGTCGTTTCGTTCACCGGGACCGATTCCAACTCTTCCAGGAATCGTTCGCATCCGGCATTTTGTCTTTCTGGCAGATTGAACATTCCGCATTCACCTCGCTGGTCCTTAATTCCTGTCCCTACTTCCGCGTCAGGCTCCGGCCCCCCGCCGGCGCCGCTTCATTCGCTCCATTATCTTCTGGCGAGCACGGAATAACCGCACCTTCACGGTGTTTCCATTGATCTCCAGAATCTCTGCAATCTCTTCCACCGAAAAACCTTGCACTTCTTTCAGGATCAACATCATTCTGTCCCGCTCTTCCAGACAATCCAGTAACTTCTCCACCTGCTGTTGCGACGCTAACCGCTCGCTCACGTCCGGCGCTCCGTCCGCCACGTCCTCCGATGCCTGATACTGACGCGCCTGATCCTCGCTCAGCTCAGCCTCGTACAGCAACGGCCGCACCTTTCGCTTCCGCAACAAATCCCAGCACTCATTTACGGTTATCTTGTAAAGCCACGTACTAAATGCTGCCCGCTGGTCAAATCGTTTTAGCGAAAAGTACGCTTTCAGGAACACTTGCTGCGCAATGTCTTCCACGTCCTCTTTGTTCCGCAAAATTCCACCTGCTACTGCAAGGACGCGGTTTTGGTGCCGCCCGACAAGTATCTCGAACGCCTCCTTGTCATCATGCTGCGCCCTCCGCACCAGCTCTCGGTCATCAGTCCGCCAAGCTTCGTGCGACGTTTCCTGGGCTGATTCCAGTGCCGGTAGCGCCATTGCCTCTGGTTTTGGGACGCGAGCCATCTCTATTTGGTTACGCTATTTTCATCCGTCTGTCCACTCCAGACACATTTGTTTCATTACTCATCATGCAGATTTTCGCCTTGTACCATTTAACTAACTATGGAATACTCAACTCATGATTATCGGTGACCGTCTTCGCGCTCTGCGCGAGGAAAAGAAACTCTCCCAGGGTGATATCGAAAAGCGCACCGGCCTCCTGCGGTGCTACATTTCCCGTGTAGAAAATGGCCACACTGTCCCTGCCATCGAAACGCTGGAAAAGCTGGCGCGTGCCCTCGAATGCCCACTCTATCAACTCTTCTACGACGGCGAAGAGCCGCCGCAGTTGCCTAACCTGCCCAAGCGCAAGTCATCTGACGACATAGCGTGGGGTAGCGCAGGCAAAGAAGCACGTTATTTGAACAAACTTCGCCGCTTGCTCAGTAAAGCAGACGACGAAGATCGCAAACTGCTCCTGTATATGGCGCAGAAAATGGCGAATCGGTAATTTTCTCTATTTTTTTCCCAGCGCTTTGAAATAATCTTCGCAAGTGACGGGCCGCTCCCACCGCGTCGGAGCGGCCTTTTTCTTTGCCTATTTGTAAAGTTTTGTTAAGAAAGCCAGTGCTTTCGTTAATTCGCCCCTAACCGCTTAGAGTGTCTCGCTTTCTACCCCCACCCTACTCCCATTCGATCGTGCTAGGTGGCTTGCTGCTAATGTCATAGACAACACGCGTTACCCCAGGTACCTCGTTCACAATTCTCGTCGACATCCGCTCGAGTACCTCGCCCGGCAGGCGTACCCAGTCAGCCGTCATCGCGTCATCGCTCTGTACTACGCGTACTGCCACAGTCAGTCCGTAGGTCCGCCCATCCCCCATGACCCCAACGCTTCGAACTGGTAGCAATACCGCGAATGCTTGCCACACCTTTTCATACCAACCTGCCCGGCGAATTTCCTCCACCACCACGGCATCGGCCTCCCTGAGAGTTACTAAATGTTCACTAGTAACCTCGCCGAGCAGCCTGACGGCCAAACCGGGTCCGGGAAACGGATGTTTCACTAGTATCTCTTCTGGTAAACCTAAATCCTTGCCTATCTTACGGACTTCGTCTTTGAATAAATCTCGCAGAGGCTCGATCAGACCAAAGGGCATGTTTTCGGGCAAACCACCAACGTTGTGGTGAGTTTTGATCGTGGCTGAGGGCCCCTTAACCGACACCGATTCAATTACATCGGGATAAAGCGTGCCTTGCACCAGGTACCGGATGTCTCCGCCTGCTTCACCCTTCTGCAGCTTCTCGGCCTCTCGTGCAAACACCGCTATAAACTCGTTTCCAATGATCTTTCGCTTCTTTTCGGGGTCTGAAATGCCCCTTAATTTACGCAAAAAGTGCTCAGAAGCATCGATTCCGACCACTTTTAGACCCAATCTTTCCCGGTACATCTCCAGCGTGTGTTCGAACTCGTTTTTTCGTAGTAGCCCCGTGTTTACAAATATGTTTGTCAGGCGATCGCCCATTGCCCGGTGAACTAGTACGGCCGCTACCGTGGAGTCGACTCCCCCACTCAATCCGCAGATTGCGTGATGCTCTCCAACTTTGATGCGAATGGCCTCAACCGTCTCATCAATGAAGGCCTTTCCGCTCCACTTGGGTTCCGCCTTGCACACTTGAAATAAGAAATTTCTCAGAATTTCCGTCCCGCGGTCTGTGTGGTTTACTTCCGGATGGAACTGCACCGCGTAGATTCTTCTCTTGAAATTTTCCGCGGCCGCGATGGCGTTCGCGGTTCGCCCTGTGGCATGGAATCCGGCAGGCAATTCATGAACATTATCGCCATGACTGTTCCATATTTTCAGCTTCTCCGGAAACCCGGAAAAGAGGTGCGACTCCGCCTTTTCGAGGTTCAAGTGTGCGGGGCCGTACTCACGGCGGTCAGCAGGCTCGACCTTTCCGCCAAGGTTTTTGGCGATCCACTGCATTCCGTAACAGATCCCGAGAACGGGTATGCCCAGGGCAAGCACCGCCGGATCGCATTTCGGGGCGTCCTTGTCGTAGACCGAGCTCGGCCCTCCTGACAGGATCAAGCCCGCAGGCTCCAACTTCTTAATATCGTCAACAGATGTCGTGCAAGGCAAAATGGCGCTGAAAACTTGTTGTTCTCGCACCCGCCGCGCAATCAGTTGCGTGTATTGCCCGCCGAAGTCCAGCACCACGATCCCGCCATGCTCGGTCTTCAGCGAACCCGGCTTACTCTCATCCTTTACCTTCGCAACAGCTTCCGTCATCGCCCCTCCAAGGTTCTTAGCCAACTCACCTAGAGATGCCAGCGTCCGCCTGTGCCCTCTATCTGGCTTCTCTCGCTGTCAGGCCGCCACAATGTTCAAAAGTTTATCCTTCACGAAGATCACCTTAACAATTCTTTTCCCGGCAATATGGCCCGCTACCCCCGCCTCGGCCTGCGCCAGCTTCAACACTTCCTCTTGTTCCGTTCCGGCGGCCACTTTCACTTTTCCACGCACTCGTCCGCTGACCTGCACCACCATTTCTACTTCATCTTCCTTCGCCAGTTCCGGATTAAACGCCGGCCAACTCACCGTCCACAATCCATTCGTATGCCCCAGCATCTCCCAGAGCTCTTCAGAAAGATGCGGCGTCATCGGTGCCAACATCAGTGTCACCAGTTCCAATACTTCCCTGCGCACCGCTGGACGCACACCTTCGTCCAACGGCTCAGCCGCGTAAATCGCATTTGTCAGTTCCATAATCTGCGCAATCGCCGAGTTGAAGTGCCACCGCGTTTCGAAATCCTGCGTCACTCTCCGCAGCGTTTGGTGCGCCTTTCGGAGCAATCCCTTCTCTTTTTCGCTGATTTCGCCGCCAGATTCAGGGCTTCCGTCTACGCGTACCTTGTCTGCGTGCTTCGCAATCATCCGGTATACCCGGTTCAGAAATCGCCACGAACCCTCGATACTCTCTTCGCTCCACTCCAGGTCCTTCTCTGGTGGCGCAGCGAACAACGTATACAGCCTTCCCGTATCCGCCCCGTACTTCTCTGCCATGTCGATGGCGCCTACCACGTTGCCCTTGGACTTGGACATCGCAACGCCGCCCTTTTGCACCATACCCTGGGTGAACAATCTCTGGATCGGCTCGCTATGATTGATCATCCCCAAGTCGCGCATCACCTTGCACCAGAACCGCGAATACAGCAGGTGCAAAATCGCATGTGTAATCCCGCCGATGTATTGGTCAATCGGAAACCAGTAGTTCACCTTGGCGGATTCGAACGGAGCTTTGTCATTGCACGGATCGCAGTAGCGATAGAAATACCAGGACGAGTCCACGAACGTGTCCATCGTGTCGGTCTCGCGTCGCGCATCTCCGCCACACTTCGGACACTTCACATTCACGAATTCGGGATCGGTTGCCAAGGGCGATTCCCCTTCGCCTGTCAGTTTCGGATTCGCTGGCAGCAACACCGGCAAATCCGCATCCGGCACCGGCACCATTCCGTCTTTCGGGCAATAAATCACCGGGATCGGCGTGCCCCAGTATCTCTGCCGCGAAATCCCCCAGTCCCGCAACCGAAACACAACTTCTTTCTGCCCGAACCCCTTGGCTTGCGCATCCGCCGCCATCAAATCAATCGCCGCCGCGGATTCCAGCCCGGAATACAGTCCCGAATTCACGCTAATCCCATACTCCGTAAACACCTCGTCCGCTTCGCTAACGTAATCTCCTTCCACACTCTGCGAACTCTGCGCCTCTGCGTTGTCCTTCTTCTCTTGGCTGTGAGCTGTCGACTGTAAACTGTCGACTTTCTTCACAACCACCGGTTTCGGCAATCCAAACTTCGCCGCAAACTCAAAATCTCTCTCATCATGCGCAGGCACCGCCATGATCGCGCCGGTGCCATACTCCAGCAGCACGAAGTTTCCCACCCAGATCGGCACCTTCGCGCCGTTAAACGGATTCAGTGCGTATCTTCCCGTGAAGAATCCATCTTTCTCTGCAGTAGCAATGTCCGCAATCTTCACCGAAGACTGTTTCATCAACGTCAACTTCGCTTCCGACTTCGCCTGCTCCGGCGTCCCCGCAAGCAACCGCGTCGCCAACGGATGGTTCGGCGCCAGAATAATCGCGCTAGCCCCATAAATCGTGTCAATCCGCGTAGTGAAAATCTCAATCTTCTCGCGCTCAGCCTCCTGCGAACTCTGCGCCTCTGCGTTATCTCTTTTCTTAAGGCTGTCGGCTGTCGACTGTAGGCTGGCAACTGCTCCTTCCACCTCAAACCAAACCTTCGCCCCCACAGACTTCCCAATCCAGTTCCGCTGCATCGCGATCACGCGGTCCGGCCAGCCACCTTCCAGCGTCTTCAAGTCGTCCAGCAACTGCTCTGCATACGCCGTCGTCTTCAAAAACCACTGCTCGATGTCTCGCGCCTCCACCAACGTGTCTTCATGTCGCCAGCAGTATCCGCCGTTCACTACCTGCTCGTTTGCCAGCACGGTGCAGCACTTCGGACACCAGTTCACCCGGCTCTTTTTCTTGTATGCGATCCCGCGCTCCAGCATTCGCAGGAAGAACCACTGGTTCCACTTGTAGTATTCCGGCTCGCACGTCGATATTTCGCGCCGCCAGTCATAGCTGAACCCAAAGCGCCGCAGCACTCGCTGAAATTCTTTGATGTTGTTGTTGGTCCACGTCCGCGGATGGGTGTGATTCTTGATCGCGGCGTTCTCGGCAGGCAGCCCAAACGCGTCCCATCCCATCGGGTGCAACACGTTGAAGCCGCGCATCCTCTTCACACGCGCCACTACATCGCCAATCGTGTAGTTGCGCATGTGTCCCATGTGCAGCGTGCCCGACGGATAAGGCAGCATTTCCAGCACATAGTATTTTGGTTTTTTCTTGTTTTTCTTACTGTCAACTGTCGACTGGTGGCTGCCGACTTCCTCAACATCCGCTTCGCTCTCAAATACGCGGTTTTCTTCCCATCTCTTCTGCCATTTCGCTTCAATCGCCTGCGGGTTGTAGTCCCCCACGACTCGTATCTCCTCCGCCTCTGCTAAGCACTCTGTGCGTCCTCTGCGGAACCTCTGCTACCTCTGCGGTGAATCTTTCCTTCCTATCTCTTCTTCTTCGCTGCCTTTTTCTTCTTCACTGGCTTCCGCCCCGCACTCCTCTTCACCACCGGCAAATCCCGCGAACTCGCAAACTTCTTCCCTTGCTTCTCCAATTTCGCGCGCAATTTCTTCAGCGCCGGCGTCAACATCGAAAAGCCCTTCTCCGCCGCTGGCGCCACAGCGCTCAACCCCGCCAGTTCCCACAGTCGCGCCACATTGCGCCGGTCATCTCCCGGATCATCAATCGGCGTCTCCAAAATAAACGCCCGACCAAGCAGGCCCTCTGGGGGCATGGCGCTCAACCTCGGGTGCCGTAGAAAGCGCGTCAACGCATCCTCGCCGATCTTCCCTTCACCGACATGGTCGTGCCGGTCCACTCGTCCCGCCAATGGAATTTTTGAATCATTCACATGGATTACCGGCACATTGTCCAATCCGATCGTACGATCAATGTGCGAAATCGTGTTTGTCAATCCCGCTTCGCTGCGAATGTCGTAGCCTGCCGCAAACAGATGCGCCGTATCCAGGCACGCGGCCACGTTCAAATCGCGCAGCCCGCGCAAAATTTGCGCCACTTCTTCCAGCCGCGAGCCAATCGACGTGCCCATCCCTGCCGTATTCTCAACGAGGATACGCAGCCTCTTCAACTGCAGTCCCCGTACTGCCTGTCTGATTGATTCGATGATTGTGGAGATCGCCAGGTCGACAGTCATCTCCCCGCGCGCTCCCGGATGTACCACCAGGAAATCTGCGCCCAGCGCCATTCCCCTCACCAATTCTTCGTGAAAGGCTTGAATCGACCGCGTCCGTAGCATCGGTTGTGCCGCAGCCAGGTTCACCAGGTAATTTGCATGAATCACTAGCGGACCGAGTCCCAGTTCTTCGCGCCTCGTTCGAAATGCCTTGGCATCCGATGCCGCTATCCGCACAGATTGCGCCTGCCACATCCGCGGGCTTGCCGAAAATATCTGCAGCGCCGTGCAACCCAGCTTTCGGGCAGATTCCAGTGCATTTACGTAGCTTCCCGCAATCGACGTGTGGATACCGATCCGCACGCTTCCGTCCATCCATGCGGGCTCTTGTGGCTCGGGTTCTGGTTCCGGCCGGTATTCGTCTTCCGGGTCAAACTGTGTGTTTTCGATGATTGGAAATTCCGGCATACAACTCAACCTTCTGTCCCATACCAAAAATTTTCTCTAAGGTTTAATCCTCGATTGTAACACACCGATGGCCAGCGGTTTTGGAGGGGCCGCCTTCTCGTTTACCCCGACACAGGAGGGGAGGCGGGCCGTCTCTGCACGACCCGCAAACCTCGATGCTGTAGAAGGCTTCCTTTGTGGTGTTCAGACGTTTGGCGATAGACGTCGGCTGGTCATCCGTCACAGCAACGACATTGACCCGCC
>DASXLU010000144.1:0-2777 GCA_036496065.1 Candidatus Acidiferrum sp. | reverse complement strand
CTGGGCCATCAACATGGTGGTGGTCTGGCGCGGAATCGAGACGATCAAATATCTTCAGGGTATTGGCGCTCCATTTATGCTCGCCGTCGGGTTGCTCCTTCTTTTCTGGATTACGGGCAAGGCCGGGGGATTTGGTCCGGTGCTGCACACGCCCAGCAAATTCCGTAGCACCTCGGAGTTTGTTGCATTCTTCATACCAGCACTGACCGGCATGGTCGGATTCTGGGCCACAGTGGCGTTGAATATTCCCGACTTCACTCGCTATGCAAAATCTCAGCGCGCGCAGATTGTGGGGCAAGCGCTGGGCCTGCCTACAGCCATGACCTTGTACGCCTTCATCGGCGTTGCCGTGACTTCTGCGTCTGCCGTGATTTTTGGCGAGCCCATCTGGGATCCAGTCATTCTTCTGGGAAAATTCAATCAGCCCCTGGTGGCTTTCATTGCTCTCGTCGCGTTGCTTCTTGCCACGCTGAATACCAACGTCGCGGCTAATGTTGTTTCTCCCTCGAACGACTTTTCGAACTTGCGGCCCGGCTTGATCTCTTTTCGCACCGGCGGATTAATCACCGGTGTGGTCGGAATCCTGATGATGCCGTGGAAGCTGCTAAAGGATTTCAGCTCGTATATTTTTGGGTGGCTGGTAGGTTGCTCGGCGTTCCTGGGACCCATCGCGGGCATCATGATTTGCGACTACTATCTGGTGCGCCGCAGGCATCTGGTGGTTGAAGATTTATATCGGCGAGTGGGCGCGTATGAATACCGCAACGGATTTAATTTACGAGCGATTGCCGCCCTGGTCGTGGGTGTTGCGGTCGCACTGGTTGGCCTGGCTGTGCCAAGCCTGCGTTTGCTCTACGACTATGCATGGTTTGTGGGTTTCTTCATTTCGGGCGGATTGTATTTTCTGTTGATGCAAAAGCAAGTGGCTGTTGCGAAGTAACTTGCTCTTGTCCGAATGGCTATGGAAAGATGTCGTTCTCGCTTCTGACCTTTCTTCCTCAGCGAGTTGTGCATCGTAAAAGGTGCATCTCAGATAGATGGGCAATCGGGAGGTAGTGTTGACGGAACTACAGCAGCAGGTGGCGTACGGAAAAGGGCTCAACGAACTGTTGCCGCCACTCACGCGAAACGAAGCCGCCGTGGAATCGGCCCGCTGCCTGATGTGCTACGACGCGCCTTGTACTCACGCCTGCCCAACGCACATCGACATTCCGAAATTCATCAAGAAAATATCCACCGACAATCTGCGTGGATCTGCCCGCGCCATTCTTGAATCTAATTTGCTCGGCGCAACGTGCGCTCGAGTTTGTCCCGTTCAGGAATTGTGTGAAGGCGCGTGTGTGCTCGGAGCGGAGCACAAGCCCATTGCGATTGGCCGGCTGCAGCGTCATGCCATGGATTTCATCTATGGAAAGGGAATCGCACTTTTCGCGCCCGCAAAGGCAACAGGCAAGAGAGTTGCTGTGATTGGAGCAGGGCCTGCGGGGCTCTCGTGTGCCGGTGAACTCGCGAAACGTGGGCACGGCGTCACATTGTTCGAGAAGCGCGATCTCGCCGGTGGACTCTCCACTTACGGCATCATTGGCCTTCGCGAACCAGTTGATGTAGCGCTTATGGAAGTGCGCATGATCGAGTCGCTCGGCGTCAAGGTCGAAACCGGTAAAGAACTCGGCACAAATCTTTCGCTGGGCGACCTGCAAACGAACTTTGGTGCTGTTTTCCTGAGCGTGGGCTTGGGCTATACGCCCGGGCTTGGAATTCCTGGTGAAGAGTACATTCTCGATGGCTTGGAATATATTGAGGACAGCAAACTCGAAGTGAAGAAATTGCGCATCGGCCGCAATGTGGTGGTAATTGGCGCGGGTAACACAGCCATCGATTGTGCGACCATTGCCAAACGGTTGGGCAACGGCGAAGTCACCATGGTTTACCGTCGCACCGACAAAGAGATGACCGCGTATCCCCACGAATACGAATTCATCAAACGCGAAGGTGTGAACTTCCTCTTCTTGACGCAACCCGTTCGCGTACACGCAGAAGACCGTGTCGTTAGGTCGTTGGAGTGCGTGCGGATGAGTTTGGGGACGCCGGACTCTTCGGGCCGCCCTTCCCCGCAGCGCATTGCCGGCTCTGAATTTCTTCTTCCGGCCGACCAGATCGTTAAGGCCATCGGTCAGCAGAAACCGTCAGTTGCTTCGCTGCTAAAGCTGGAAACCGAAAAAGGCTTCATTCGCGTTAGCCGAGAATTCGAAACCAGTTTGGCCGGTGTCTATGCCGGTGGCGATTGCATTCGTGCTCGCGGTTCGGCTTCCACCGTAATGGCCGTGCAAGATGGCAAGCTCGCTGCGCACGCGATTCATGAAAGGTTGGTGGCTCGTGGCTGACCTGAGCATTAATTTTGCGGGAATCCGTTCGCCGAATCCTTTTTGGCTGGCTTCCGCGCCGCCAAGCAATTCCGGCATGCAAGTGCATCGCGCGTTCGAAGCGGGATGGGGCGGCGCGGTCTGGAAGACGATTGGCGCTCCGGTGCTGAACGTTTCGAATCGTTATGGTGCGTGGCACTACGGCAATCAGAAAATGCTGGCCATTAATAACGTGGAGCTTATCTCGGACCGGCCGCTGGAAATCAATCTTCGCGAAATCGCGGAAGTGAAACGCGCCTGGCCTGATCGCGCTGTAGTAGTCTCGGCGATGGTGGAGTCCAAGCCGGAAGTCTGGCACGACATTATCAAGCGCATCCAGGACACCGGCGCGGATGGCATCGAACTAAATTACGG
>DASXLU010000143.1:0-3567 GCA_036496065.1 Candidatus Acidiferrum sp. | reverse complement strand
ACTTTCTTGACAGTTTCGGCCAGCCACACCATCCTCGTACGCCATGAATTCCAATTCCCTGTTTTCGCGGCGCCGATTCCTCCACTCGACGGCAGCCGTATCCGTAATTAGTGCAACCAGCGATCTTGCGGTTGCGGAGCCAGCCCAACAATCGCCCCTTCCGCCGTCGTTCTCTTCACTCAAGCCCTTGGGAGACCGAGTGCGACCCATCACTCCCGAAGAGTTTCAAGATCGCCTGGCTCACGCGCAAGAACTGATGGGCAAACTCGCCCCGAAGTTTGGCGCCTTGGTGATCGGGCCGGGCTCATCCCTGTATTACTTCACTGGCATACGCTGGGGTCTGAGCGAACGATTGCTGGCATTGGTGCTGCCTGTATCGGGGCAGCCAATCTTAATCTCGCCGGGCTTTGAAGAGGGGCGCATGCGCGAGCAGATGCGCTTCCCGGCAGAGGTACGCGTCTGGCAAGAGGACGAGAGTCCAACGAAATTAATCGCCGCTGCGCTGGCAGATCGAAGAATCCGTTCGGGAAGAATTGGAATTGAAGAGACACTGCTATTCACGTTCTACGATCATTTAAGGGCCACAGCGCCGGGTCTCGAGTGTGTTTCCGCGGACCCCGTCACCATCGCGTGCCGTGCGCTCAAGTCTCCGCACGAACTCGAACTGATGCGGTTGGCCTGCGAAGCGACCTTCGACGTGTATCGCTGCGTATTCGCCTCGTTAAAAGAAGAGCTTTCGCAGGAAGAGATAGGAAACATGGTCAGCGGCGGCTTCGCTCAGATGAAATTGCGCGGCGGCGCGCTGGTTTTGCTGGGCGCCTCGGCGGCACTGCCGCATGGCACCAGGCAGCCTCAAAAGTTGAAAGAAGGAGACGTGGTGCTGATCGATGGCGGTTGCACGGTCGAGGGCTACGAGTCCGATGTCACGCGAACGGGTGTGCTTGGTAAGCCGCCAGAAAAAGTGCAGCGAGCATTCGAAACGGTGAGGAAGGCACAAGATGCGGCGCTCGATGCGGCTCGCGCAGGAAAACTTTCCGGTTCGGTAGACGATGCCGCACGCGCCGTGATTACTGCGGCAGGATATGGTCCCGACTACAAATTCTTCACCCATCGGTTGGGCCACGGAATCGGACTCGATGGACACGAACATCCATATCTGGTGCGCGGCAGTACAACGTTACTGGCAGCGGGCATGACCTTTTCGAACGAGCCGGGAATTTACGTTCCAGGCGAATTCGGACTACGCTGCGAAGACGATATGGTGATTGCCGCGGAGGGCCCGGCGCAACTGCTTACACCAGGATTTCAAGTTTCGCTGGAAAAGCCGCTGGGCTGAACCGCGACTCCGGAATTATCTCGATTTGCGAGGCCCGCAAAAAAGTCCACCACTCGCTCTTCGGCCCAGAATCGATTGTGTCCCGCCCAACGGGAAATGAATCCACAATGGCCGCCATGCTGCGGAGTCAGGAAACGGACGGCGGCGTTCTTACCGACCGCGGCGCGCAAGAAAGACTCGAACGGAACGAAAGGATCGTCCTGCGCGGTAATCATCAGCAGCGGCAATCCCACTGCGGCGATTACCTTTTTCGCGCCAGCCGCCTGGTAATACTCCTCAGCGTCGCGATAGCCAAAACATGGCGCGGTGATGGCATCGTCGAATTCGCGAACCGTTCGAATGGGACCGAAGCCGTTTTGTGAATAGCGCTCCGGAAAGAGTTCGGCTTTGCGACGGTAGCGGCTCAGCAGTCCTTTGACAAAGTGCCGTTGATAGAAATAATTTTCCGGCTTTTCGAGCGCATCGGCGCAGGCGCTTAAATCCAGTGCGGGACAAACCGCAGCGACCGCGCGCAACTGCTCAGGCGGATTCGCGGCGAACTCGCCAGCCATTTTCGTGACCAGATTCCCACCCATGGAATAGCCAGCAAAAAAGACGCGATCGAAGCCGTCGCGTTCAACCAATTCCACGAGAACCGCACGATAATCGCCGCTCATCCCGCTGTTGTACAGCGTTGGCGTGAGCCGTTCCGTGCCGCCGCAATTGCGCTGGTTCAGCCGTATGGCGTGGAATCCGCGTGCAAAAGCTTTTTCGGCGATACCGACGGCATAGTTGGATTCGCTCGAGCCTTCCAATCCATGCACGGTAACGACGATCGGGCGTTCTTTCGGCTTGTCCGGATGCCAGTGGCACATGCCCTTCAGTTGGGTGTCGGGCGCAACCTGGAAGAAACGCTCGGTGGCCGGCGGAAGCGTAAACCGGCGCGGTATATAGGCGGCGGCAAGGGTCTGGAGGTGCCCACTTCGCAGGAGCGGATGCGGCGAAAAGGTCTCGCGCCGCGCTTGCTCGTTAGCGGACATAGGTCATCGGTGCGGGCGGGCGACGAAGATTCCCCATACATGATATTGCAGCATTTGCGCTGGGCTTCTGCAACCCGATTGGGCGAGCCGGGCCGGACACGAAGCAGGTGCGTTGAAAAAAGCTAAAGAGTATTGTTAACACCGAAGCAGGCCTATCCGTCTGTATGGGCGTAAGGTACTGCGGGACGTTGACGTAGAGATGACTGCCGAATTCCAAATGCAGGCGGCGCTGTTGGGACGGGATAGCGTGACTTCGCCAACGGAATCCCCCAACCAAGACGAAGCCACGGTGAAGGCTGCGCAAAGCGGCGACCGCAACGCCTTTGGCCAGTTGTATGCACGTTATGCGCGGATGGTGCACGGGATTCTTCTGAGCCGCGTTCCCTTCCCCTTGGTGGAAGACATGGTCCAGGACGTATTTGTGCAAGCGCTGCCGCGACTCGGCACGCTGCGAGACGCGTCGCGATTTGGCGGCTGGCTCGCCTCCATTGCGCGAAACCGGGCGAGCGATTTTCATCGCAAAGCAAGACCGGACGTAACCTTTGAGGAAGTAGCACACGCGGGAGCGAAGCAGGAACGCGCACCCGATCATGCGCATCGCACGGAAGCGCAGTTGGTTCTAGAGACAATTCAGTCTTTGCCGGAGGCGTATCGAGAAACACTCGTGCTGCGGCTAGTGGAAGGGATGACGGGACCGGAGATTGCGACGCGCACCGGCCTGTCGCATGGGTCTGTGCGCGTGAACCTGCATCGCGGGATGCAGCAGTTGCGCGAAGCTCTTGGGCAAAATAGCGCGGCCAGCAGAAATGTTAGTTAAGGCTTAGCGAAGGATAGAGCGATGTTCGAAGAGAAAAGTACGAAGAGTGAGGAAATGGGCAGCGATTATCTGTGGGACGGTTCGGGAGCGCCGGATCCAGAGATTCATCGCCTGGAAAAGATGTTAGTGAGCTTCCGCCACTCCGACGATGAAGCACACACGTTTGCCATTCCAGCGCCGCGCAAAAACGAAAACCCATTCGCGCATTTGATGAATCGCTCGTGGCTGCCCTGTCTTGCTGCTGCGCTGATGGTTGCTTTCGTGCTGGCCGCCAACGTGATGATTCGGCGCATTGCCACGAATCCTGATCATCAGCGTTCGGGATGGATTGTGGCGCGCATCGCGGGCACGCCGCAGATCGGAACAAGGTTCATCGAATCCAATGGGAGGGCGAC
>DASXLU010000142.1:0-5256 GCA_036496065.1 Candidatus Acidiferrum sp. | reverse complement strand
AAGGGCTTATCTTTACCCAAGCCAACGATCTGAATGCGGAAGACCGGGACATTGTGCTGCGCCACGAGGTAGGTCTGCACTGCCCCGGCGCGCCGACGGCTTAATTCCAGGTTGTATTCCGCAGATCCAGTCTTATCCGTGAATCCCTGAATCGCGATGAAATAGCGCTTGGCCGACCCGATAGAGCCTGTGGTCATCTGGTCGAGCTGTTGCTTGGCCTCGTCGGAAAGTTTTGCAGAATTTACCTCGAAGAGGACAGTGGCGCTGTTCGCGGCCTTGTAGTCGTCCAGATCCGAAATGCGATCACTCAATTCGGAACGAAGTTGGTCGCGCACTTGATCCGACTTCTTGGAAGCCGCATCCGCGCGGCCAATCGCGTCTGTCGCACGAGCGTCAGCCGACGTGGCCTTTTCGTCCGCTGCGCTGATACGGGGCTCTGTCTCGTCGAGTTGCTTTTGTGTCTTTTGTCCGTTCTGATCAACCTGATCGAGTTTGGCGTTGACTGGGTCAACGGTCTTCGCTACATATTTTTTTGTGGCGCATCCCCCAAGCAACACCAGACTCAGTGATAGCAATATTCCGATCGGCCGCGTCATAGCGTCTCCTTATTACACTTCAAATGGCTGGGCAGATGGGTCTGGGACTCTCGGGGCCCTTACAAACGGGGCGGGCAGCGCGCCAATTCAGCCAAACTACGCTGAGCCGACTCGCCGTGAACGCATTTTACTCGTTTGGGGCGACGACCGGGTATGTTTTCTTGCTCATCCGCACTGCACACACGTCAAATTTTCCGTGCAGAGGCACCTAAGGTGAATACTGGAGTCCAGGAGGCAAGAAGTTTAGAATGCGTCGCTCCTCAGTACCTTCCGCAGGGTCGAGGTCGCGCCTTTATTGTGCGCTGACGCTTTTGGTTGAAGGCTTCAACACGGCGGTATTGCGTTCGTCGCTCGCAATAATGCGGTAGAAGTGCTTGAGGTCATCCGCCTTGCTGACAGGAACGGAAAGCTCTTTAATTTCATACGTGCGGGTGTAGCGCAAGACACCACCTTGCGCTTCCACTTTGCTGTGATAGCTGCCGAAGCTGTAGTCTACGTCGGCGGGCGGCGGCAGATCATCGACTTCGTAGCCGGCCGGAATAGTAATTTCGAACGTGTCGCTATCACGTTGCGGGCCCGGAAACTCTACCGGATATTTGCGGGCTTCTTTCGTCTCCAGAATTCCCCAGGTTTTCACCCCAAGAACCCGGGGACGCACGAGCAGCAGATCTCCCGCAGGTTTGGCGTAGTCCTGCGCGACGACGGACCAATCGTATCCAAAAGGCAATGACGTTTGTGTCGGATTGGAGATCGTAGCCTTGCTAATCTGGAAACTGCTGACAGAATGGGCCATCAACGTTTCGATTGGTTTTATGCGGTCCGCGTCTTTATTGGCTTCGCGAAGAACCCACCGTTGGTGCCAGGCAGAATCTCCAACGCGCACCTCGTGCACTTCGCCTCGCAGACTGCCGTGTGCATCCAAGGTTAGTTTGGCGGTACGGGTAACTCCGTTGTAGGAAGTGCCGAGTTGCGGTAGCAGTGTAAGTTCTCCACCATCCGGGGTAACGAGCAGCGCATAGTTGGATTGAAGCGCGCCCCGCAGTTCGCCAAAAGGAGTGAGCTCGTCGGTGGGATCAAAGAAAAGCAGGCGACCCAAAACAGGATGCTGAATTGTCGCCACCAGGGAAGCATCGTTGAGCCCTTCCGGCAGCCGGATGGCCAGGATCGCGTGATTGAATGAACCAAGATGCGGCGGGGTGGCTGGATTGACGCCGCCTCGCCTGGTGTGAATGACCACGTGATAAGACTCGACACCAACTTCCTTGAGCATGCTGGAAAGCAGGGTGGCTTTATCCTTACAGTCGCCATAACGGTGTGTGAACACATCCTTCGCGGGATGTGGTTGCCAACCTCCAATTCCCAATTCGATAGCCACATAGCGGATGTCGTGCTGCACAGACTCGGCCAAAACCTGCATTTTCGCCAGCGGTGTCTTGGCATTGACCGTGAGGTCGGCCACTTTTTGTTTGATCTCCGGAGAGGCATCTCGCCTGCCTTGAAGAAGTCCTGTATACCAGGCGCCCATTTCGGACCAGGTTACGAACCCATGCAGCGAACTGCCCGGCGGTAAAATAGAAACGATCATCAATCCCGCCACACCTCTCCAGGGCGGCATATCTTCTTCGCGACGCACTTCAGGAATGTCCTTCAGTTGCCATTGCCACTGATTAGGTCCGCTCGAGGTGGGCGTCAATTCCGAGTGGTTCACCCAGACGGCTTTGTACTCCCAGCCTGGAGGAAGTTGAAGAGTATAACGAGCGTCCGCGACCGGGAATTCCTCCTGAAAATGCCATTCATCCTGGTAGATATACGGGCGCTGTTCGTATTCGATTTCATAGCCGATGATGTTCCCGGGATCCGATGCTGGAATGGTCATCTCTTTCACGTGCATATCTGTGGCAAGTTCACCGTTTTGCACGTTGACGTAGCCATGCTCGGGAAGATCTTTGTCTTTGACTTCGAAGTCTTTACCCTGCGCGGGAATGCACCAGCCATGGAGGTTGACGATGCGTTGTTCTTGGCCAAAGGGAAAGTACTGTTTTCCTAGTTCACGGCCGCCGGGACGCAAAATCTTATAAACGAGTCGGTCGGTCTCGTGCATTTTGCCTCCGGGCTGGACGGACATAATCTCTTCGCTATACAAGAGCACTGCATCCGTCTTCTCGTCGTGAGGCGGCAACGGAGCGTTGACCACCGCGTGCATCCATGCTGGAGCTTGCGCATCGCCCGAGCGAGCGATGGGCATCAAGCCCAGCGCCAGGAACAACGGAAGCGCGAACCGCAATTTGTCCATTGTGTCCAGGGCCAGCCTACTTTCCCGCCGCGGCGGAACCGGGTTGCAGCACGATTTGCTCGTCATCGCAGGTCCTCACGACTTGAAAGAATTGCCGCAAGGCTGGATAGGTATCCTTGGGCACCATAAACAGATCGCTACGCAGCGTCCGCGAAATGTGCACGGCGTTCTTGTTGTTGTCGATTTTCAGAGTGTATTGCGCAGCTTTGGCATCTTTATCTTCAGCCTTCGGCATCGTGGTAACTTGCCAGCCAGCGGGGAGTTCAATGTTGATGTCGTCTTCCTTGCTGTAGTAGTACTGAAAATAAACGGGCTGAACCCGATCGGTATGCTCGAACGTATGCTTCTCGGCGACGCTGAATAGTCCAACAGGCAAAATTGCCCGGCGACCTGCCGCAGACACCCAGCCCTCTACCTTCACGTCGTATTCCGCGACCAGCGGCGCTTCGGGATTCTTCCAGTCGGGCTTGTTGGTCAGCTCAACTTCCGATGCCGCCGGAATGTATTCCTTAAGCTGCTCTTCCAGAAAAGTCTTGCGCGCCGTGTCGTCTTCGTTGCGTTGCTCGGAACGCTTTGTGAGCGCTTCGAGGCCGGTGAAAGACACGGTGACCTTGCCTTGCAAGGTCCCTTCTTCCGTGAGCTTTAGCTCCGCCTTCCGTTGAATCTTGGAAGCTGCGCTGGGCACCATATCGGTCTGCACCCAGCTTCCGCCATCTTTATCAAGGATTCGACCATCTACTCCAGACTCCTGCCAGGGCAACAATCCGTACGGAGTGAAGGCTGCACCGGGGTCCAGAAACAGATTTTTGCCGTTCAATTTCACAAGCACCACATTAGCGTCCAGCTCCGAACTGTTCATCCGGTGCGGATTGAAAAAATACTCGCCGCGACCCGAAACCATCACTGGATACGCTTCGAATCCCGCCGCGCGCGCCAACCCCAGGAATAGCCAGGTGATCTGGCCGCCATACCCATAACCATTTTTGTAAACATCTTCGACACTTTGAATTGGCTTCAGATTGCGCTTGAATTCCTCCGCGGTCTTGCTGTTTTCGTAGCTCAGATTGCGGATCTGCTGGCACCGGGCATAAAGTTTGCGCAGCTTGGTGTCCTGGGAATCGTTGGGAGAGACCGTCTCCGCAACAGCCTGTTCCATCGCTTTGCGTTTGTTGACGAAGGATTCGACCTTGTCATCGGTCTTCTTTCCGTATTTCTTCCAGAATTTGTCCGCATTCTCTTCGAAACCTGAGTCGCTGTAGGTGAAATCGACGCGGAATTTCAGCTCGTTGGGAGGCGGCATGTAGTCTTCTACCTGGAAAGCAGGTATGTCCTGCGCCGTCATGCGTATCACTTTTTGCGGGTCTTCCTTCGGAGGTTGCGTGCCCGCAGGAAGGCCGCCCGGCCAACTCCAGCGAACTTCAAACCGGTCGTAAGGCACCAGGCTGAAGTTCGCTTTCCGCGTGTATAGCTCATCGCTCAAAATCCATTGCGAGTCGAATACGTATCCATCTTCCAGATCGTAGAAGAAGCGATATTCGATGATGCTGCCAACCTGTACATCCGGCATGGTGAAGGTTTTGGCCAGATATTTTGCGCCCTTGGCCTTGTACACCATCTGATCGAACGTCTTGCCGTCGAAATTAATGATCGTGCCGTCTGGATGAATCGTGCGTGCCCTTAACGTGCTGATCGCAGACTTTGACTTGTGATACGGAATTTCGACGTTGGCGTACCTGCGCCCCTCCTCGGTGAGAATCTTGATGCGCACATAGTTGTATTCGCTATTCGCGCGTCCCGAATCCTTCCGATCTACCTGGCGATACAGAAATATCGCTGGCGCGCCTGGAGCCTTCGGTTCGCTGGTCATCTTCAGATCGGCTGGGTCGAGAGGAAGCCAATCATCCGCGAACATGGAATGCCAGGAAAATGACAGCAAGGTGACGCAGCTAACCGCAAGGAGCAGCACGAGACGCCGGATGGACACTTTAGTTCTCCCCGAAGAAGATAAGAGTGCGACTCGCGAGCGCTTCGAATCGACCTTGAGACACAGGTGCGTATTCGAGGGGCGGAACCCGACTAGCACTGTTACCAATGTGGATACTTGGTTTGTTCAGAACAATACGGATAGACGATGGAACTGTCAATAGGACGCGGGGCCGCGGTTGATTTACTGCCCAACATAGGGCCGCAGTGTCACATGTCAATGTTCAGGAATCACTTTGCGCTTGCGCTGCGGTGCGGCATAATCGCCCGTCACAGAGTTCATCAGAATTCACTCGCAATTGAAACGAGGAGGGCACGGTGAGCGACCGTCCATGGAGTTCCACGGCACGACCCGGAGAATTTCGTCCGTACGTGCCGGGGTCG
>DASXLU010000141.1:0-8583 GCA_036496065.1 Candidatus Acidiferrum sp. | reverse complement strand
TCCCGCCGAAATTATTGGAGTACGAAGGTCTCTGGGGCAGCGGCGAAGAATATGCCTACGAGGTTTTGAATTTCGCGAATGGCAAAAACAGCCTGTGGGATATACGCAATGCGGTCTCCGCAGAATACGGACCAGTTCCAGCCAAATTGGTCCTCGAATATTTGCGTGCACTGGAAGAAGTCGGCGTAGTGGAAGAAGTTAAGTAGAAAACAAGTCTGTGCGAATGCAACTGCACCGCGCAAGCGCCCGCGTGCGTCCGAATTCGCACCGCCGCCTAAAGTCCTCGCAAAGGGTGTGCTAGCATTAAATTCTTGCGGATTGCACCCGACCCCGCCTATGTAAGGAGCCAGCCGGCATGCCTGCCACAATGAAGGCGCTGCGGAAAACGCGCGCGGCGAAAGGACTTGCGATCGAAACGGTGCCGGTGCCGGCGATCGGGCCCGCTGACGTCCTGGTCCACGTCAAAGCTACTTCCATCTGCGGCACCGACCTGCACATTTACGGTTGGGATCGGTGGTCGCAGGGCCGAATCAAGCCTCCCGTCACGCTTGGCCACGAATTCTGCGGCGTCGTTGAACGGGTCGGCGAAGAAGTAACCGCGGTGAAGCCCGGTGATTTTGTCAGCGCGGAAATGCATGTGAATTGCGGCCACTGTCATCAGTGCCGACTGGGCGAAGCGCATATTTGCCAAAATTTGAAAATTATTGGCATTGATCAGGACGGTGCCTTCGCCGAATTCGTCAAAATTCCCGCGAGCAACATTTGGAAACTTGACGCAGCAATCCCGGAACACTACGCCGCAATCCTCGATCCGCTCGGCAACGCGGTTCATACGGTGCTGGCTGGTGCGATCGCCGGGCAAACCGTTCTGGTGACGGGATGCGGTCCCATCGGGCTGATGTCCGTCGCGGTTTCGAAAGCGTGCGGCAGTTCCACAGTTTTCGCCACCGAAACGAACGAGCACCGCCGCGCCATGGCCAAGCAAATGGGCGCGGACATGGTTTTGAATCCATCCGCGGAAGATGCGGTAGCGAAAATTCTCGAAGCCACAAACGGTACCGGCGTCGATGTGCTGCTCGAAATGAGCGGTCATCCAGCAGCCATTCAGCAAGGTTTCAAAGCACTGCGCGCGGGAGGCCGGGCATCGCTGCTGGGAATACCGACGGAAAATGTGCCGCTCGATCTAGTGCAAGACGTTATTTTCAAGGGCGCGACGGTGCAAGGAATCTACGGCCGCCGCATGTATGGCACCTGGGTACAGATGACCGCCCTGCTGAAAGCGGGACGCGTCAATCTCGAGCCATTGTTTGGCGAACGCATGGCGCTCGACAATTTCGAATCGGCATTCGCCAAATTGCAAACGGGCCTCGCCGGGAAAATCTTGATGTTTCCCAACGGCATGCCAAAGTAATCCACCTGAAACTCGAAATTGGAGCACAACATGAGTGATACCGGAACGATCGCGACAAAACAAAATCCGTTGCAGTACGTGAGCGAAACTTTGCAAGACTTGCGCACCAAGGGTGTGGCGCCCAAGCTGCGCGTGCTCGACGGCGAGCAGAAACCCGTTTGCATCTTCGACGGACGAGAAGTGATCAATCTCGCTTCCAACAACTACCTCGGGCTCACGTCGCACAAAGCATTGCGCAAGGCCTCCATCGAGGCGGTAAGGAAGCTGGGCGTTGGAGCAGGCGCGGTTCGCACCATTGCGGGCACGATGAAATTGCACATGGAACTGGAAGAGCAGATCGCCAGGTTTAAACAAGTGGAAGCGTGCGTGGTGTTTCAATCCGGCTTTACCGCAAATGCGGGAACGGTCTCCGCGGTCCTCGGAAAAGAAGATCTAATTATTTCCGACGAACTGAATCATGCGTCAATCATCGATGGCGCCAGGCTTTCAAAAGCTACCATCAAAGTCTTCAAGCACAAGGATGTGAGCGACTGCGAGCGCATCCTGCAGGAGCACTCATCCTTCCCAGGCAAGAAGCTGATCATCACCGATGGCGTGTTTTCCATGGATGGCGACATTGCCCCGCTTCCGGACCTGTGCGACCTGGCGGAAAAGTACAACTGCATAATGATGATCGACGACGCGCATTCCAGCGGTGTGCTCGGCCGCAACGGACGCGGCACCGTGGATCATTTGGGTTGCCATGGCCGCGTGCACATTCAGGTAGGAACGCTGAGCAAGGCAATCGGCTCCATGGGCGGCTATGTCTGTGGCTCGCGCGACCTGATCGACTTTTTGTACCTTCGCGCTCGTCCATTTCTGTTTTCCACTTCGCATCCACCGGCCACCGCGGCTGCGTGCCAGGCCGCATTCACGCTGCTGGATTCCGCCGAAGGCGAAAAACTCGTGAACAAATTGTGGGCCAATACTAAATTTTTCAGGCGCGAACTGAAGAAACGTGGCTTCGAGTTCAAGGTCAGCGAAACGCCAATTATTCCCATCCACGTTGGCGATGCGGCAAAAGCGTTCGAATTCTCAAAGAAATTGTTTGATGCCGGCGTCTTCGCTCCCGCGGTGGGATATCCAACAGTCGCTGAAGGTAAAGCCAGATTGCGCGCCATTGTCAGCGCCGCGCATAACCGCGAACACTTGATGAAAGCGGCCAATACACTCGCGGAAGTCGCGAAACCGCTGGGAATCGTCAGCTAACGTTTGCCGCTCCGGGCAAGCGCGCTTACCCTGCTGTTATACTGACCCGATGCCCGTGAAGACGGAAAGTCTACCGAAGCTCTTCTTGGTCGACGCGATGGCCCACATATACCGGGCTTTCTACGCGCCGATGGTTCGTATGAATGCGCCGAGCGGACTTCCAACAAAAGTTCCATTCCTCTTCGCAAATATTCTCCGCCGCATTCTGAAGGACTATAAGCCCGATTACGTTGGCATTGTTTTCGACACCAGCAAGCCCACCTTCCGCGACAAACTTTTCGAAAAATACAAGGCACAACGCCAGCCGATGCCCGACGAAATGAGCGTGCAACTTCCCTACGTACGGCGGCTGTGCGAAGCCATGGGCATGCCGATTTTAGAGCTGGACGGCTACGAAGCCGACGACGTGATTGGCACCATGGCTACAGTAGCCGCGAAGCAAAATCTGGACGTGCTGGTGATTTCGAACGACAAGGACATGATGCAACTGGTGAATGCCGGCGTGCGCATTCTGAAGACCGGCACGGGCGGAGCAAAAGCTGACACGATCGTCGATGCCAAGAAAGTGGAAGAAATTCTCGGCGTGCCCCCAGAAAAAGTCGTTGATCTGATGGCCTTGCTCGGCGACAACATCGACAACATTCCCGGCGCCAAGGGAATCGGCGAAAAAGGTGCGACCGAGCTGATTCAAAAATATGGCAGCGTCGAAAACGCCTTGCAGCACGCCGACGAAGTGTCGAACAAGCGCTACCGCGAAGCCTTGCAGCAGCAAAAAGAACAAGTGCTGATGAGCAAGCAGCTTGCTGCCATTGCTTGCAACGTTCCCGTCGAATTTAATCTCGAGAAGCTCAAGTACGGTAAGCCCGATTCCACGGCCTTGGCGCAACTCTATCGCGAACTCGGGTTTACTTCGCTGTTGAAAGAGTTGCTGTCCGCTCCAGCTTCAGTCGCTCCAGAAACGGCGAGCGCTCCCGCTTCAGTAGAAAGCGGCGCGAGCACGGAAGAAATCGTCCCCAAAGATTACGGGCAGTTTGCGAACGTCGAGGAATTCCGAGCCTACTTGAAAGCTTTGCCGCCCACCGCACCCGTTGCATTGTGGCTGAATCTCGATCTTGGCGGTCGCGAGACTGAAGGCTTTGGCACGCGCGCCGCCGGAATTGAAATTTCTTCGAAAATTGGCGAAGGTCGAGCAATCTGGCTGGACGAGCAGGGCGAAGCGCTGAAAGTCCTGCAGTCCGTCCTGCAAGATAAGAAGCGTCCTAAAATTGTCCACGATCCCAAACTCTTTCAGGTGCTTGCCGGAAAAGCCCAAAACATCCAGCACGCCACGCAGCTTTACTCCTATCTGCTGCAGCCAACTACCGGCAACCACAATTTTGCCGACGTCGTCTTCCGGCACTTCAACGTGCCTGTCGGTGGCGGCGCCGGTGAGCGTGCCGACTTCCTGCAGAGACTTGCTCCCGTGTTGCGCAAGCAGATTGAGGCGAAAGATCTGCTCAAAGTTTACGAAGGCATCGACCTGCCTCTCGCCGGCGTCATCGCGGAAATTGAGTGCGATGGGATTCGCGTGGACCCACGGGCCCTGGCCACGATGTCGCAGTCCATGGAGACCGAAGTTCGTCGCCTAGAGAAGGAAATTTGGCAGCTCGCAGGCGGCACGGAATTCAACGTCAATTCGCCCACGCAGTTGGCAGAGATCCTTTTCGATAAGTTGAACCTGAATCCGCCATCGCGGCGCGGCCGTGGCAAAGTTCGCTCCACTGCTGCGGATATCCTGGCGGAAATGGCCGATCAGCACCCGCTGCCCGCAAAAGTGATCGAGTACCGCGAAGTCGCAAAACTGAAATCCACGTATGTAGATGCTTTGCCGAAACTAATCCATCCGGAAACCAAACGTCTGCACACGAATTTCTCGCAAACGGGTACAGCGACAGGCCGTCTCAGCTCCAGCGATCCCAACTTGCAGAATATTCCGATACGCAGCGAACTGGGTCGCGCGATTCGCGCCGCATTCGTAGCCGAAAAGGGCAAAATCCTGCTGTCGGCCGACTATTCGCAGATTGAATTGCGCATCATGGCGCACTTTTCGAATGATCCTGTGCTTCTCGAAGCTTTTCGCAACGGAGAAGACATTCACGCGCGCACCGCGCAAGAAGTGTTCAATGTTGGGCCAATGGCGCAGACCGGGGAGCATCGTCGTGCGGCCAAAGCCATCAACTTTGGCATCATCTACGGCCTTTCTCCCTTCGGCTTGGCACAGCAACTCAATATCGAGCAGCGCGAAGCCGCCAAATTCATCAACGCCTATTTCGAGCGCTATCGTGGTGTGAAGCAATATCTGGACAATATTCTGGTGGAAACTCGCCAGACTGGCGTCGCCAAGACACTCTTCGGCCGCATCCGCCCGATGCCGGAAATCAATTCCCCGCAGGTACAGCTCAGAAATTTCGCGGAACGCACGGCACTCAACTCGCCGCTGCAAGGAACCGCTGCGGACCTTATCAAGATGGCGATGATCACCATCAATCGGCGCCTGAGTGAGGAAAAACTCGAGGCCCGCATGATCTTGCAAGTCCACGACGAACTGCTCTTCGAGGCTCCTACAGCGGAGACGACAGCTCTCGAGAAACTCGTCCGCCACGAAATGGAAAACGTATACAAGCTCGCGGTGCCACTCGTGGTCGAAGTTGGCGTAGGACCCAACTGGCGCGACCTCGACTAATTCCTGCCCAAACACGCGCCTTAGCGCCCATTCCTGCTGTCCATAGGGACAGGAATCACATACGGCAAGGGTGTTCCTCAACACTCCAAATCACGAAATTTCGCATGCTAGCCTGAAACGGTTGATGATCCTGGAGGGATAGATGCGCTCAGCCGGTCTGTTTCTAGCGGTAGTTTCTGTAGGCCTCGCGGTTTCCGGTTGTAGCGGCTTGAAGTCCGCCAGTTCCGGCGGCACTTCCAACTCCGGCGCAGTGTCCATTGTTGTCTCGCCCACCTCGGGCAACGTAGTCGTCTCGCAGACGTTCACTTTTCAGGCGACCGTGACCGGGTCCTCCGACACCGTCGTGAACTGGCTGGTGAACGGTGTCGCAGGCGGCAGCTCAATCGTCGGCACGATCGCCGCGACCGGCGTCTACACCGCTCCCGCTTCCGTGCCAAATCCCGCCAACGTCACGGTCACCGCGGTCGCCCAGGCCGACACCACGAAAAGCGCCACTGCCTCGGTGCAGATTCTGCAATCCAATCCCAATCAAATCGCACAAAACACGCCAATCAAGTTGGGAACATCCGGTGGCAACTCCAAAGACTCCAGTACGCAGGGCAACGTAATTTCCTGCTGCTCCGGAACGCTCGGTGCTCTGGTGCAGCGCAACGGCACGCAATACATTTTGAGCAATAACCACGTGTTGGCGCGCAGCGATATCGCCAGCATCGGCGACCCCATCACGCAGCCCGGACTGATCGACGCCAGTTGTTCTGCCGCTGGAACGCTGACCGTTGCCAATCTTTCCCAATTCGTGAACCTGGAAACCTCGGGCACCAACGTGGACGCCGCGCTGGCCCAAGTTGTGTCCGGCATGGTGGATTCTACTGGAAATATTTTGTCCCTTGGTGCTACGGCAACCGGATCGATCGCTGATCCAGGAGCGCCTCACGCGGGAACCGGGATTACCGCTTCTATCGGCGAAAATGTCGCAAAGAGCGGGCGCAGCTCGGGACTCACTTGCTCCACAGTCGCGGCTACCAACGTGACTGCTTCCGTGAGCTACCAAAAAGGTTGCGGCACAGGCACGACCTACAGCGTGCAATACACTAATCAGGTTTCGGTTGCGGGCGGCTCGTTTAGTCTGGAAGGAGATTCCGGCTCGCTGATCGTCGACGAAAATACTGCCGATCCAGTGGCGCTTCTATATGCAGGTTCCAATACAGACACCGTAGGTAATCCGGTGGCCGATGTCTTGAACGCGCTGGCCGATGGACAGGGGAACAAGCCGGTCTTCGTCGGCAACGCCTCCACTCACGCGGTCATCGGCTGCACCCTCGCCGCCGGCGCGATCAAAACGCAAGCGGCAACGGCTTCCACCTTGCAGCCTTCGGCCGTGGCGCTTGCCGAGCATGCGCGCGATCTGCGCGCCCCTGAATTGCTGGCGAATCCGTACATCCAAGCGATCGGCGTGGCCCCTAGCATCGATTATCCTGGCGAAGCCGCCGTGCTTATCGTCGTGAATCCTGGCGTGAAGCCCTCGCCAATTCCGGCTATCTTGGAAGGCGTTCGCACGCGCGTCATTCAGGCCGGCACAACAGCGCCTCATGGCACGTTTGAATTGGCTACCGGAATCAAGCTGGCTCCAGCGGCAGATACCTTCGCCGTCATGTCCATCTCCACGCAAGAAATGCAGCGCGCAAAGGCAATCCACACGGCGCATGTGAAAGATTTAATGAAACAGGCTGGCGTGCAGGGCGTGGGCATCACTTCGAGCGGAGACGCTTCAGGCGAAGCCGCTTTAATGATCTACCTTGTCCGCGGCGTTCAGCATGGCCCGATTCCGCAAACGATCGACGGTCTGCGCACGCGCATCCGCGAATCCAGCCCTTTCACCGCCGGCCGCCATCGCGGCGAAGAATCAACCGCCGGATGCCGCGTCACGCGGCCAAACTTGTCAGCGACAGCCCCTCGGCTATAAGGGTTACTGCATGCCTCACCAGTCGAACTGTGTGCTTTGTTTGCCCGCTTGCCCGGAGTAAACTACTTGAAGATCCTCCGACATCGCTCCGTCGGCGCTTCCTTCCATTTTTAGGGGGTTCTGTATGCGGAGCATTCTCTTCCTTCTCTGTGCGGTTTTCTGCCTGGGCATCACTCTAACGTTCGCCCAACAAAAAGAAGTCAAGCCAGCACCAAGCGCGGATGCAGGCAACGCGCCCATTCCGGCCGAAGACGCAGCCAAGAAAAATCCAGTCACGCTGACTCCCGAAGGCTTCGGCTCGGCAAAGAAGCTGTTCGGCTACCACTGCGCCATGTGCCACGGGGAAACCGGCAATGGCAAAGGCGACCTGGCCACTCAAATGAAATTGGATTTGCACGATTGGCGCGATCCCGCCACGCTGGCGAAATTCACCGATGGCGAACTCTTCTACATCATCACCAACGGTCGCGGAAAAATGACCGGTGGCGAAGGCGACCGTACCAAGGAAGAAGTGCGCTGGAACCTGGTAAGCGTAGTGCGTTCCTTTGCCGATAAAAAAGCTGTAGCCGGAACCACAAAACCTTAGAACTATTTCGCCCGCCTGAGCATCTCTAAAATTGAATGTGCTGGATCGTGCCCGCTCGCGGGTGCGCCTATGCCTGTTCATGACGCTCTTTGTGATAGGCTGCGGGGAAAACGGAAAATGGAGGCCGAACCATGGCTCACGCTGAGCGTTTTCTGACCTTAGTCAATGACGCAAAAAAGCGGGTCAAAGAAACAAATGTCCCCGACGTAAAACGCCGCATGGATGCTGGCGAAAAATTCGTGTTGGTCGATGTGCGCGAAGAAAGCGAATGGGCCGCCGGACACTTGCCCGGAGCAATCCACATGGGCCGCGGCATCATTGAACGGGACATCGAACAACGAGTGCCAGACACTTCCGCGAAACTAGTCCTCTATTGCGGCGGCGGTTTCCGTTCCGCGCTTTCCGCCGACAACCTGCAGAAAATGGGCTACACCAACGTGGAATCGATGGACGGTGGATGGAAAGGCTGGATCGGCGCAGGCCTTCCCACGCAAAAAGGTTAAGAGAAAAAATTGGCTGGGGCGGAAGGATTCGAACCTTCACCGTCCTCATTAACAGTGAGGTGTCCTACCAGTTGGACCACGCCCCAGCGGTGATTGCGGCTGCTTCAGGAAGCGCCGAAGCAGGTGGGTTCTGCACAGCGAACGCCGCAA
>DASXLU010000140.1:0-27781 GCA_036496065.1 Candidatus Acidiferrum sp. | reverse complement strand
CTACCATTTGTTTCAATCACTTAGCAAAAATCTCAAGAAAACTTCACCTGTAGTTCTTCACCTGTTAAATTGGGTGTTTCGGTGGGTCCTTCACTTATATACGCGGTTCGGTGCTAGCCGAAAGCACGGTGCGGCAGAGTCATCGACCCTTTTTCTTGGCACCGTGAAAGTGGTTGCTTCGGTTCCCGCTAGTACCCGAAGCTCTTACCCATGGACAATTGATTATCGGTAGCGCACCTCCGGGTGAGGCTGACCCGTTCCTATGAACTATTTTCCGAAAACCAACTATGGCGCCAGACAGATATTTCATAGCGACGTGAAACCGGCACAAAGCGACTCATTCCGTCGTCATCGGCAAACCTCTTCGGAATACCTTGCCCCTTTACGGCAATACCGATGACTTCATTTGCGAATTTAGGATTGGACCGCCAACTGGGGGGCTGGAGGTGGAGCGGCAATGGCCTTCAAGTATGGAGCATTGGGCGTTCTCGGAGCCGCGATACTTCTGTTGGTAATCATCGCTCGAGACTTAATGGTTCAGAGCTTAGGCGCAGCTCGACGATAGATCTTCTCGAACGCATAAACCCTTGGCGGTTGCGACGAATGAGAATCCACGTTTACCCGTGTGGGTGTAGAGTGGCACTTGCAGCCGAAGAGGTCTTGCCGACGCTACCGGAGTTTTTGAGCGACTTCAGGTAAGCGACAATTTGCCAGCGCTTTTGTTCAGATAGGCTGCTCCACGCCGGCATGCCGTTATTGATGGCCCCCGTCGTTAAAAACCAAAAGACTTCTCCATCTGGAGCAGTTTGTGTGGGCCCCTGGGATACGGCAGGAATATTGCCGGTTCCCTGTCCAGTCGCACCATGGCAAGCGGCACAGTTCGTCGCGTACAATTTCGCTCCCGCAGCGATGGCAGTTTGTTGACCCGCGTAGGGATTTTTCTGTTGTGCGCTGGACGATGGCGCGTTATGAAAGTTGGTTTCTTGGGCGTTCACCCTTGAAACAAGGATGTACGTACTGGCGCAGGTGGCCGCGAAAAGTAAACAGTAGTGTGCAGAGACTTTCAAAGTTTCCTCCATCAACGTTGCTGTCTGTCCTGAATCCTGGCCGCGATCACAATATCGCTGAACTCCGGCGCTCAGCTTTTTTATTGGGCCGCACTCTTTCGACTGGCGCATCCGCAGCGGGAAATTTCCTTGCCATGCTGCAGAGCTTGTTTCTCTAACCAAATACTCGTCCGCCTTGCACCCAAGCTCTTCATGCCACACGTCGAAACTTAGAGCGCTCCGCCGAAATGGCGACAGCTTGCGGAACTAACACGCGCACGTCACCGGTATGCGACCGCTTCTTACTCTTAGCCGGAGAAACCAAGACATCGCGTAAAAGAGGGGTGATCCGCCTGCAAGCCCGGAAGAATTGCGCTTTTAATTTTCCTTCGCTGACTCCCATTCGCTCCGCAGCTTCCCGAGTAGTTAAGCCTTCCAAAACACGAAGACGAAATGCGGGACGGATTTTCTTCGGAAGCTTGACCGCAAACTTTTCTAAAACGTCCGTCAATTGCGCTCTCTGCTGAGCTTGCTCCGGGTTAGGTCCGGCGTCCGGGAGCATCTCTGACATCGCGAAACTCTCATCATCGTGCGCGTCCAGGGATACGAATCTACGCCTCGAGCGGCGTCGCAACTGCATTCGAGCCGAATTCAAAACAATAGTGGTAAGCCAGGTTGAGATTCGCGCTTCGCCCTTGAATTGATCAAAGTGCCGAAAGGCAGACAACAGCGCGTCTTGAAGAGCATCTTCGGCATCGGCAGAATTCCCAAGTATTCGAAGCGCGATTTTGTAAAGTGCCGCGTAATGTCTGGAAAACAGTTCTTCGAAGACAACGCTGCGAGCGCTTGCTATTTCCGCAGGCAGAATTGATGCACTAGAAGAGTTGATCGTAGCCAGGTGCGTTTCGCTCATGTCAGTCTCCTGAGAAATCACAGCGAACATGACTGGCACGACGGGTTCCATTTGAGTGGGTAGAAGAACCGAAGATTTATGTTGCGTACAATGAAGGCAATAGAGAAATTCCGCATGGCCTGCGCCGTGAGAACCGGAAACTCGAAACGTACTTTGCTGTTCGCACTGCGACACTACGTCGTCATTCTGTCACGTAGCCGCGAGTATAGTGAGGTTGGATCTCAGCCTGATGATAAAGGGCGACGCTATCGACGCGGTGTCGATAAGCTGACATGTAGCCTTTTCCCGTTGACTACCAATCACATTTGAAGGTTCGTAGCCACTTCATTCAGCGGCAAATGCCTTATCTGGAAAATCTCGCTTGTTGGCACGAAGCGTGCACTATTGCAATAGCTAGTGCTGTCACATGGGAATAACACCATTGGTTGAAGTAGACGCTCGAAAAGAACCGAGAACTCTCGGGAATTTTCGGGGAAAGGTCTGGTTCGATGCAATAAGTTCCGGCAGGGTCTCGCGCTGGGCAGTCAAACGTTGGCTGACTGTGACGTCTTCCCATTGGTGGGCGTTCCTTGTGGTGATTCTCGCCATCGCCTGCGTTGCATACGCCGACAGCAAAGTCGAGGAAGTTTCCCTCGGCTACTTGTACATTCTTCCACTTTCGTTCAGCGCAATCCTGTTATCTCGTCGAATCACATACACTTTTGTCGCCATCTGCATTCTCTTTCACGATCTGTTCGGTCCACCCATCCATCACATTCAGGGACGCATCCTGCACAATTTGTCGGCGATAGTCGGATTCGTGTTCGTCGTGATCATTCTTCAACGGTTTGTCGAGCAACGAAATTCCCTGAATGAATTAACTCGCCATCAGCGAGATGCTCTGTTGAAAGAAGTGGAGCTTGCCGCGGAGGTTCAACGCATGTTCCTGCCAGGCCCCGATCCAGAGTACGGCTGCTTCGAAATTGCGGGCATGATGCATCCCGCCAGAGTTGTAGGTGGCGATTACTATGACTACATCGCACAGCCAGATGGTAGCCTTCGGCTCGTCATCGCCGATGTCTCCGGGAAAGGGGTGGCCGCAGCGCTCTTGATGTCCGCGACTGCCGCGGCCGTGCGGATCGAAACCAACGAGCCTCGCAACCTGAACGAAGTTGCCAAACATCTGAATGATGAACTCTGCGGATTACAGGACGCTGGCCACTTTGTCACCGTGCTCCTCGGAGAACTTGACCCGCGCTCTCGACGACTGAAGTACATCAATTGTGGCCACAATCCCGCACTTCTGCTGCGACGTGATCGCTCAGACGCGGCATGGCTGCACGCTTCCTGCATTCCCGTCGGTTTGTCTCCAGAAATGAATTGCAGTCTCGAAGAGATCGCTCTCGGGCCTGCCGACATTCTGGTGTGGTACACCGACGGAGTCACCGAGGCCACCGACAAAGAGGGGCAAGAGTTTGGAGCCAAGCGCATCCTCGAAGTTGTTCGACAGCACTCCGCCGGAAACGCTCGCGAGATTTGCGATCAGCTCTATCGGGCCGTCGCTAACTTCACCCAGCGAGATTCCCTGGACGACGACTTCACCGTGATGGTTGTGAGGCTGAAAGACAATCCGGACTGCAACTATTCGCCCCCGCTTTTCGATTGATCCAGGTAGGGCTGCAGGTGTTAGCCCTACGCCACGGTGTCACCAAATCATCACCATGCGAGCCTGCACATTTCCAGAAAGGGCTAAGCCGCTCAAATGAAAAGAACCTTCAGCAACTCCGGAATGGAATGCACCGTGCACTAGGCATCCTCGAAGATTAAGGATATAGCGATCACACAATGTTCACTGATGGAAGCTGGGGCTTTTCTGTCGATCGCGCATAGTACGGGCATCTAATTGATTCAAAGTCCGCGATCGCCGCGAGTGACATTAGGAGAGCGTATGCAAGCCTTCGAAAAAACTACTAGTAAGCTCGGTTTTATAGGACTTGGCAACATGGGGAGCCGTATCGCGAAACGTCTGCTGGACGCAGGTTACGCGGTAGCCGTGTTCGACAAAGACCGTTCAAGATGCGAAGCCCTGAAGGAAAAGGGCGCGAAACCAATTGAATCACTCTCCGAATTGGCCAGCTCCGTTAACGTCCTTATTTCTTGCCTGACCGACGATCAAGCCGTGCGAGATGTTTATTACGGACTAGCAGGCGTGCTGGCAAACGCGAACGAGCCGTTGGTCATTCTCGAGATGAGTACGGTCTCGCCGGCAACTTCGCGCGAACTGGCGAGCAAAGCATCTGAGGGTGGCGTGCAAGTTTTAGACGTGGCCATTTCCGGCAGCACTCCGGCCGCAGAAGCGGGCACGCTGTTTTTGCTAGCCGGAGGTAAGGAAGATTTATTTCAGGCCGCGCGACCGATTTTTCAAGCGATCGCCAGCAAGTATTTTCATTTGGGCGCGAGTGGCGCCGGCACCACGATGAAATTGGTCGTAAACGCGATTCTCGGCATCGGCATGCAAGCGATTGCGGAAGCTGCCGCCTTGGGAGAAAAAGCTGGATTGAGCCGCGACGTCCTCCTTGAGGTTCTTGCGCAAACTGCCGTGATCGCCCCTGCTCATGTGGGAAAACTTTCGCGAGCCGCGCGCGGCGATTACAGCCCTCAATTTCCACTTCCTTTAATGAACAAGGACTATCGTCTGATCCTCCAGTTGGCCAGCGAGGTTCATGCAGTGATGCCCTCCGCTTCGGCCTCGTTTCAAGTTAATTCCGAGGCGATGGCCACGCATGCCGACCAAGACTTTTCCGTGGTCATGAAAATCATGGAACAGCGGAGCGCGAAGGCGGCGTCAACGTAGCCGATGATCGGCTGACGCTTCGCATGTTCTCTGGCAAAGGGAAGGCAGGTTTATTTCATGGTCAAGCTAAACGTAAACGGCGTTGAGCGCACCTTCGACGGCGACTCCAATATGCCGCTTCTGTGGTATCTCCGCGACGTGTTGGGGCTCACCGGTACAAAGTTTGGTTGTGGCATGGCTCTCTGCGGCGCTTGCACTGTCCACAAAGATGGAACGGCGATTCGTTCTTGCATTACGCCTGTCAGCGCAGCCGTCGGCAGCCAGATTCGAACGATTGAAGACATTGGCTCACATGGACTCCATCCGGTTCAGCAAGCCTGGATCGAGGTCAACGTCCCACAGTGCGGATACTGCCAGTCTGGCCAGATCATGCAGGCAATTTCCTTTTTGCAAGGCAAACCTCATCCTACGGATCAAGAGATTGACGAAGCCATGGTGGGCAACATCTGTCGCTGCGGAACCTACCAGCGGATACGCACTGCAATCAAGCTTGCGGTGGAGAAAAACGTATGAGCCAAATCCAAAACGTAAGCCGGCGTGGTTTCCTGAAGGGTGTTGTCGGCACGGGAGCGCTGATCCTGGCGGTGCGCTACGTCACGCCTGGACTAGAACTTCCATCCGCGAATGGTCGTACGGACGCGGATCGTGCACCGTTTCATCCCAATGCCTTCGTCGGAATAGAAACGGATGGAACCGTTCACGTGGTTGCGCATCGTTCGGAGATGGGCACTGCAATTCGCACTTCGCTTCCGTTGGTCCTCGCGGAGGAGTTGGACGCCGACTGGAAACGCGTGATCATCGATCAGGCTATCGGTGACCCACGATACGGAGATCAAAACACCGACGGCTCTCACTCCATCCGCAGCTTTTTCGATACTATGCGCCAATGCGGCGCTTCCGCACGTTGGATGCTTGTTGAGGCTGCCGCCCAGCAGTGGAATGTTCCAGCTTCCGAGTGCACTACCGAACCGCACGAAGTGGTGCACGCCAAAAGTGGTCGCAAATCAGGTTATGGGGAACTGACCGCGGCTGCTGCCAAACTCGACGTGCCCAAAAAAGACCAACTTCAGTTTAAGAAGCCCACGGATTGGCGCTATATCGGCAAAAGCATGACCAGCGTCGACCTGGAGAAACTGTGCACGGGAAAAGCGATGTATGGAATGGACGCGCGCCTCGATGGCATGGTCTACGCCTCCATCGAGCGTCCCCCTGTGTACGGTGGAAAAGTGAAGTCGTACGACGACCAGAACGCACTCAAGGTCGCCGGTGTGCAGAAAACCTTACTCATCGATCCTTTCAAGCCACCCGCAGCGTTCCAGCCGCTGGGTGGAGTTGCTGTGCTGGCGGACAACACTTGGGCTGCGTTCCAAGGACGCAAGAAATTGAACATCACTTGGGACAACGGTTCCAACGAAACCTACGACTCCGTTGCATACAAGAAGGAGCTGCAGGATACGGCCCGCAAGCCGGCTAAAGCGATTCGAACCGTGGGTGACGCGAATTCCGCGCTAGCCAATGCACCAACTTCCAATGTACTCGAAGCCGAATATTACGTGCCGCTCTTGGCCCATGCACCGATGGAACCCATGGTGGCCCTCGCTGAATTCAAGGATGGGAAAGTAACCGCTTGGGCGCCTACACAAAATCCCCAAGCCGTGCAGGCGATCGTTTCCAGCGAACTCGGCATTCCGAAAGAAAATGTCATTTGCAACGTTACTCTGCTCGGCGGTGGCTTCGGGCGAAAGTCCAAACCAGATTATGTTGCCGAAGCGGCAGTTCTTTCGAAAAAGGTCGGCCGGCCTGTAAAAGTAGTCTGGACGCGCGAGGACGACGTTAAGTTTGACTATTACAATGCGGTCGCTGGCATGTATTTCAAAGCTTCACTCGATGCGAAAGGGAAGCCCACCGCCTGGCTGCAGCGTTCCGTCTTTCCGCCCATCACTTCCATCTTCGATGTGAATGCGGTCTACGGCGACCCTCCGCATCTGGCGCAAGGTTGGACTGACATGCCTTATGACCTGCCCAATATCAGCATCGAAAACGGGCCTGCTAAAGCGCACGTCCGCATCGGCTGGTTGCGATCTGTCGCTAACATCTATCACGGCTTCGGAGTGCAATGTTTCACCGACGAACTCGCTCACCGCGCACAACGCGATCCCGCGGAATACCTGCTCGATCTGATCGGAAAGCCTCGGACCCTGGACTTCACTGGGGTTGAGTATCCGAATTATGGCGCGGATTACAAAACCTACCCATGGGAGACCGGCCGGCTGCGTCACGTCACGGAGCTGGTCGTGGAAAAATCCGGCTGGGCCAACAAGAAAAGCGTAAAAGGCCACGGGTACGGAATCGCCGCGCATCGCAGTTTCTTGACCTACGTGGCCACCGTCGTTGAAGTCGAGGTAGACGATCAGGGAGAGATCCAGATTCCGCGTGTAGACACAGTGTTGGACGCGGGGCTGATCGTGAATCCCGAAATCACCCGAGCGCAATTCGAAGGCGCTGCGGTCTTCGGCACCAGCATAGTGCGCAGCGGAGAAATTACCGCGAAGAATGGCATAATCCAGCAGTCGAATTTCAACGACTATCCCGTCGCGCGCATCAACGAAGTTCCGCGGCAAACGAATGTTTATCTCGTCGAAAGCGCCGCGCCTCCCGCCGGTGTCGGCGAACCAGGCGTGCCTCCGTTTGTGGCGGCATTTTGCAATGCGATTTTTGCCGCTACTGGCAAACGTGTCCGCGATTTACCACTTTCCAGCAACCCTGCTTTTGCATAGGAGTGAGTACGTGCGCCTGAATGACAATAACTCGAGTCTTCCTCGTGGCGATCGTTCCGATTCGTCCGACGCAGTTAGCCGGAGAGAGTTTCTCGGCATTACCGCCGCCACACTTCTCACAGGCGGAAGATTGTCCGCCGATACCAAACCCGACGAAAGGAACGGAGTCCCGTATCGCCCTCTCGGAGGCACCGGCGAATCCGTTTCTTTGGTTGGGCTTGGTGGATATCACCTAGGCAAGCAGAGCACTACCGAAGAAAGCATTCGCATCATTCGCACGGGACTCGACGAAGGCGTGAACTTCCTCGATAACTGCTGGGACTACAACGATGGTGAGAGTGAGATCCGCATGGGCAAAGCGCTGCGTGATGGCTATCGCCAGAAAGCGTTTCTTATGTCCAAGATCGATGGCCGCACAAAGACGGCCGCTGCTAATCAGATTGATGAATCACTTCGCCGACTCCAAACCGACCGAATCGATCTGCTGCAATTTCACGAAGTGATTCGCGACACCGACCCGGACCGCGTGTTTGCCGCGGGCGGCGCTTTGGAAGCTGTCCTGGAAGCGCAAAAGGCCGGGAAGCTCCGCTTTATTGGTTTCACCGGCCACAAGAGTCCAGACATTCATTTGCGAATGTTGGCCACCGCCGCACAACACAACTTCCACTTTGACGCAGTGCAAATGCCCCTCAACGTAATGGACGCACACTTCAATAGTTTTGAGAAAAAAGTTTTGCCGGGCCTGGTCCAGAACAATATCGCCGTGCTCGGCATGAAACCGATGGGCGACCACTTTATTCTCGATAGCAAAACTGTCACCGCGGTCGAGTGCCTGCACTACCCGATGAACCTTCCCACCAGCGTCGTTATCACCGGGTGCGATTCGCTCGCGATCCTTCAACAAGCTCTGCTTGCGGCCCGCAGCTTTCAGCCCTTGGACTCTTCCCAGGTTGCAGCGCTTCTGGCCAAGACCGCGAAAGCCGCAGAGTCCGGTCAGTTTGAACTTTACAAGACGAGTCACCATTTCGACGGCACGTATGCCAACCCGCAATGGCTTGGCTAAAAGTCTCACGATTTTCAAACCAGAAACAAGAAAGGACACTATGCTCGAATTCATTGACATTCACGGAACAAATCTCACCAGTTCACGCATCGCGCTCGGCACCTGGGCCATCGGTGGCTGGATGTGGGGCGGCTCTGATGAGGCAGAATCCATTCGCACCATTCACGCGGCTCTTGATCACGGCATGAATCTCATCGATACCGCTCCCATCTACGGTAACGGACGGTCCGAAGAGATTGTCGGCAAAGCCGTGCAGCAATACGGCCGCCGCCACGACGTTCTCCTGGCCACCAAAGTCGGCATCGACTGGACAACCGGCAGGATCGAACGGAACTCCACGCGCGAGCGGATTATTCAAGAATTGCACGATTCTCTGCACCGTTTGCAAACCGAATACATTGATATCTACCAGGTGCACTGGCCGGATCCTCTCGTACACATCGAGGAAACCGCCGCGACGCTCCGCGAGCTCCATGAACAGGGGAAAATTCGCTCCATCGGTGTCAGCAATTTTTCACCAGAACAGATGGCGCGATTCGAAACGGTTGCGCCGCTGCACACCATTCAGCCACCCTACAATCTTTTCGAACGCGAAATCGAGCGCGATGTTCTGCCCTACGCCCGTGAACATGGCAAAACCACTCTCACCTATGGCGCGCTTTGCCGCGGATTGCTCAGCGGCGCCATGCATGTCGATCGCCAGTTTTCCAAGGACGACATGCGCAAGACCAGCGATCCCAAGTTTCAGGCACCACATTTCGCTGAGTACCTGGATGCGGCGAACAAGCTCGATGCCTACGCCCGCGAAAAATTCGGCAAGCGCGTGATTCATCTTGCAGTTCGCTGGCTTCTCGATCGACCCGGGGTGAGCATTGCACTCTGGGGCGCGCGCCGTCCGGAGCAGCTACGCCCCATCCAGGAAGTAAGCGGCTGGTCTCTCACGCAAATCGACTTTGCGGCAATCGACGCAATTCTTCGTGAGACCATTCAACATCCGGTCGGCCCCGAATTCATGGCTCCCCCCGCTCGCCAACTCCACGCGATTGCGTAGCCTTCAGCTCACGGTGCGCCGGTTTGATCCTCCTCCGCAGGATGATTCCGGCGGCACATAATATCCTCCTTGGAATGTTCCCGGTGGAATGCATCCGTCACGCGTTCATCAATTTTTTCAGCGGAGCCTCACTCGAGCCGTTTCCCCAGCTTGCGCTTTTCTGGTGGTCCGTTGCGGAGAGATGCACGCGCTGGCACCGGCTCTAGCTATTCGAATTAAGCTAAGCACGCCGCTCCCTTTCGCCGCGAGTGCGAGACTGCAATGTGGCAGAGCGTCGAAATAGTGACACCTGTATCGGTGTGGTTTCGGGGTTCAGCCCCGAGATCCTCTCAATTCAAGCGCTTTGCTTAAACCATACCGCCGCGCTGTTTTGGCAGCCCACATGCCCTTTCCTCTGCTGAGAATGACAAATAGCCGGGAGTGCCCTCGCCACGGCGAGGCAAGCTCATTAATTTATGTGGATCGTTCGACTCGCATTACGCCGTCCGTACACCTTCGTGGTCATGAGCATTCTCATCCTCGGTATGGGAATCCTCTCCATTTTCCGCACTCCCACGGACATCTTTCCCAACATCAACATTCCAGTCGTCAGCATCATTTGGGTGTTCAACGGCATGGTTCCCAACGACATGAGTGACCGCATTGTCAGCGTCACTGAGCGGAACCTTACTACGGTCGTCGACAATATCGAACACATCGAGTCACAGTCGCTCTTTGGAATCGCCGTTGTCAAAGTATTTATCCAACCAAATGCGAGTTTAGACCGTGCGATTGCGCAGATTACCGCCAGCTCTCAAACGCAACTACGGCAATTGGCGCCAGGGACCACACCGCCCTTGGTCATCGCGTATAGCGCGTCAAATGTGCCCGTCTTGCAGTTAGCGCTTTCTGGGCAAGGACTTTCCGAGCAGCAACTGAACGACTATGGCCTGAACTTCATTCGAACCCAGCTCGTCACCGTTCCGGGAACAGCCATACCGTATCCCTATGGCGGCAAGCAACGCCAAGTCCAGGTAGACCTGAATCCTACGGCTCTGCAAGCAAAGGGTCTTTCGCCGCTGGACGTGGTCAATGCCATCACCCTGCAAAACCTGATCCTGCCTACCGGCACATCCAAAATCGGCGGGAAGGAGTATGACGTCGACATTCCCAATGCCGCGCCGCAGAGCATGGACGAGCTCAACCGTATTCCTCTCAAGACCATTGGCACCACCACCATCTACATGAAGGATGTCGCCTGGGTTCGCGATGGATTTCCTCCGCAAACCAACATCGTTCGTGTGAACGGCCAACGCTCGGTCTTGTTGACCGTTCAGAAAGCGGGCGATGCCTCCACACTAAGCGTGATTTCCGGAATCAAAGCCCTTTTGCCGCAGATTGCTAGCACCGTACCCCAGCAATTAAAAATGGAACCGCTGGCTGACCAATCGATCTTTGTTAAAGGTGCGATCAGCGGAGTCGTCCGGGAAGCAGTGATCGCCGCATGTTTGACTGCTCTGATGATCCTGATCTTCCTCGGGAACTGGCGAAGCACGCTGATCATCGCGACTTCCATTCCTCTGGCAATTCTTACTTCCGTAATCGTGCTCAGCCTCATCGGCGAGACCATCAACATCATGACCCTCGGAGGCTTGGCACTGGCGGTAGGTATCCTCGTGGACGATGCGACTGTCGAGGTCGAGAACATCAACCGCAATCGCGAAGCAGAACCGGACAAAGATATGGATGAGGTTGTGCTCGATAGCGCCTCGCAAATCGCCACACCCGCTTTTGTCTCCACTCTCTCCATCTGTATCGTCTTCGCTCCCATGTTCCTGCTCTCGGGTGTGGCCCGTTACTTGTTCTTGCCTCTCGCCGAAGCCGTCGTGTTCGCCATGCTGGCCTCGTACTTCCTGTCGCGAACCATCGTTCCCACCATGGCCAAATATCTGCTCCGCAGCGAAAAAGTTGGCGTGCAGGCCGCACCCAGCCGCAATACGTTGGTCAAGCTCCAAAAGAAGTTCGAGTCTGCCTTTGAAAAATTCCGCGAGGGCTATCAGCGGCTCCTGGCGCTTGTACTTCATCACCGAAAGGTATTCCTGCTCAGCTTCTTCGCCGCCTGCTTAGGATCATTGGCTCTTCTGATTCCCTGGTTGGGACAGGACTTCTTTCCAAGCATTGACGCCGGAAGCTTCAAACTCCACGTGCGCGGTCCCACAGGCATGCGCATCGAGGACACCGCCTTCCTGTGCGACCTGATTGAAAGCGCGATCCGTAAGGAGGTACCCCAGGACGAGATCCAGAGCGTTATCGACAATATCGGTTTGCCGTATAGCGGCATCAACCTCTCCTACAGCAATTCGGCGCCGGTCGGCAGTTCCGACGCGGACATCCTTGTCACGTTGACGCCCAAGCATCATCCCACGGCGAATTACGTCGATAGCCTTCGCCTATCTTTGGCCAGGCAATTTCCCGGCGTGATGTTCGCCTTCCTGCCCTCGGACATGGTCACGCAGATTCTTAACTTCGGCCTGCCCGCGCCCATCGACATTCAAGTCATCGGAAAAGACCAGGAGGGCAACAAGGCTTGGGCTAACGCGTTGCTTCAGAATATACGATCGGTGCCCGGAATCGCTGACTTGCGCATCCAGCAGCCTTTCGACGAACCTTTTCTCCATCTCAGGGTCGAACGCACCAAGGCCCAAGAGCTTGGCTTCACGGCACACGATATCGCGCAAAACTTGCTGGTTTCCTTGAGCGGCAGTTTTCAAACCTCCCCTACCTTTTGGGTCGATCCGAGGAACGGTGTCAGTTACCAGATTGCGACTCAAACACCTCAATATCGGGCGGACAGCTTGCAGGATCTGGTCAACATTCCGGTCACTGGGTCCACTACGGCACCTCAGTCACTCATGGCCAGTCTGGTCTCCGTGAAACGAGGCACCGGCATGGCCGTCGTGTCTCACTACAACATTGCGCCGGTGATTGACATTTTCGGCTCGGTTACCGGGCGTGACCTTGGCGGAGTCTCGCACGATATCAACAAACTTATCGATGCCAACCGCAGCAAGCTGCCTCGAGGCTCGCAAGTCATCGTTCGCGGTCAGGTGCAAACCATGCGCTCCTCTTACGTTGGCCTGTTGGCTGGCCTGGCCTTTGCGATATTGTTGGACTACCTCCTGATCGTCGTGAATTTCCAGTCCTGGCTCGATCCCCTCATCATGATTTCCGCGTTGCCCGCCGCTTTGGCAGGAATCGCCTGGTTTCTCTTCATCACACACACCACGTTAAGTGTGCCTGCGCTGATGGGAACCATCATGTGCATGGGCGTGGCCACCGCGAACAGTATTCTCGTGGTCAGTTTCGCCACTGAGCAAATGGTTGAGGGAGAAAATCCCATTGAGGCCGCGCTGCAGGCCGGCTTCACGCGTTTTCGTCCCGTGATTATGACCGCCTTGGCCATGATCATCGGCATGATCCCTATGGCTCTAGGTTTGGGCGATGGTGGCGAACAAAACGCCCCTCTCGGTCGCGCCGTGATCGGCGGCCTGCTTTTCGCTACAGTTTCCACGCTATTTTTTGTTCCGACCTTATTCAGCCTGCTCCATGGCATGCGGAAGAAAACCAGCGCGGTGGAAGGGAACGCCCACTAGGGTGTGGGGATGAGCGATTATGGTTGAAAACAACGCAACACAAACACAAATTGACACGCAGCACAAATCCCCATTGGATCATCCGGCATCCCCGAAGATCTCGGCCCATCGCTGGCTCGTCGGCTTAATTGTCCTTGGTATCTCCGTGGCTGTCTTGGTTTTCGGCATTCGTTCTCGCGTCAAGGCCGAGGCAACGCTGCGCACCGTGACGCAGCAGATGGCGGTGCCTTCGGTTGCTGTCGCAACCCCCAAGCAAGCCGCGTCGGCTGAGGAAATCATCCTACCAGGAAACATCCAGCCCCTCATCTCCTCGCCGATTTACGCTCGCACCGATGGTTATTTGAAGAAGTGGTATTTCGACATCGGGGCGCATGTGAAGGCCGGACAACTCCTCGCCACCATTGAGACTCCGGAAGTCGATCAGCAACTCGCCCAAGTTAAGGCCACTCTGGATACTGCGCGCGCAAACCTGGAGCTCTCCCGCATCACCATGGAGCGTTACCAGGGACTTCTGCTGAAACACGCGGTTGCTCAGCAGGATGTGGACAATGCCATCGGCTCATATAACGCTAACCAAGCCATTGTCGAAGCGGACCAGGCCAGCGTTCAACGCTACGCCACTCTCGTATCCTTCGAAAAAGTTTACGCTCCCTTCGACGGCATCATTACCGCTCGCAATACCGACATCGGCGACCTCATCAATTCCGGCAGCAATACCGCGCCACGGACTGACCTGTTTCAGATTTCTCAGACTGGCATATTGCGTGTGTACGTCAACGTCCCCCAGGAATATTCGCAAGGCGTTAAACCGGGGCAGACCGCTGCGGACATTGTTCTCGCCGAGTTTCCGGGCCGTAGGTTCCCTGGAAATCTCGTGCGCACGGCCGATGCCATCAACATGACTACCCGGACGCTTCTCGCGGAAGTTGATGTTCCTAATCCGAAGGGGCCTCTGCTCACCGGCTCCTATGCGGAAGTTCATTTGAAAATTCCTGCTCAACATACCACGTACTTGCTTCCGGTAAGTGCGCTCATCTTTCGTACGGACGCTTTGCAGGTCGGCGTCGTGAAAGACGGAAAAATCACGATTACAGACGTTGTCCCCGGCCATGATCTTGGAGCGGAAATCGAAATTGTCTCTGGCCTGAATGCGAACGATCAGGTCGTCATGAATCCGCCAGACTCCCTGGTCACCGGTCAGACTGTGCAGATCGTCCAAGCGACATTACCCGGAGACTTCAAGTGAACTTCTTGGGACAAACACTTCTGTCCGGGACTCGTACACAGCAAAGCCCTGCCCGCCGTTTACTCACGCTGGCAATGAGCCCGGTCGTTTTGTCACTGCTGCTTGCAGCTGCAGCCGGTTGGTTTGCCGGCTGCTCTGTAGGTCCGAAGTACAAGACTCCGGTCGCTGCTACAACGCCCGTGTACAAAGAGATGGGAGACTGGAAAACGGCCCAGCCGAACGAGCAGGGCTTGGGCGGCAACTGGTGGGAGATTTTTCAGGACCCACAGCTCACCGCTTTGGAACAGCAGATCAACGTTTCCAACCAGAACCTCAAGGCAGCCTTCGCGCAGTATCAGCAGTCGCGAGCGGTGTTGCGATATAACCGAGCTGACTACTTCCCGACCCTTGCCGCGGGTCCTTCGGCCAACCGCGAAAGATTTTCATCGAATCGTCCCCCTCACAGCCCATCATTTCAGGGCGTCACATTTAATAATTTCACGATTCCCCTTGACTTGTCTTACCAGGTCAATGCGTTCGGACGCGTCAGTAAAAACGTGGAGTTCTTTCGCGAGCAAGCCCAGGCCAGCGCCGGCGACCTCGCCATCGTTAACCTAAGTATGCACGCGACACTGGCCATCGATTACTTCGCGGCGCGTACTTTGGATGCGGAAGAGAAACTCCTCAACGATACGGTCACCCAATACGAACAAGCCCTGCAACTCAACGAGGATCGCTACCATGGTGGGCTTGCTTCCGAAGTGGAGGTGGAGCAGGCGCGTACGATTCTGGAGACGACTCGGGCTCAGGCCGTCGATGTAGGCGTGGCCCGCGCTCAATTCGAGCATGCCGTTGCGATTTTGCTCGGCAAAGCTCCTGCTGAATTTTCGCTTCCACCTTTGCCGCTCACCACTCCACCGCCGCCGATCCCTGTTGGCGTGCCTTCGGAGTTGCTGGAGAGGCGTCCCGATATCGCCGCCTCCGAGCGCCGCGTAGCGGCCGCAAACGCGCAAATCGGCTTGGCCCAACTCGCTTACTACCCCGTGCTCAACCTCGCCGCTGAGGGTGGATTCAATAGCGGCAGCATCACAACATTGTTCCAGGGCCCGAGTGCGATTTGGTCCGTGGGAGCCTCTTCCTTGGTTACCCTTTTCGACGTTGGCCGCCGGCGCGCTTTCACCGATGAAGCAAAATCCGGCTATGAAAATACTGTCGCTTCCTACCGTGAAACCGTACTAACTGCCTTCCAACAAGTTGAAGATAATTTGGCCGCGTTGCGAATCCTGGAGCACGAAGCGGGAGTGCAAGCCGTGGCGGTGCAAGCTGCACAACGATCCCTGGACCTCTCGCTCACTCGCTACGAAGGCGGTGTCACCAGCTACCTCGAAGTGATTACCGCTCAAAACGCGGCACTCACTGACGAAGTTACCGCCGTGAATATTCTCGGACGCCGCATGTCCAGCGCCGTCTTGTTGGTGCAGGCTCTCGGCGGCGGTTGGGATCGATCAAACCTGCCTCAACGACCAGAGTGCTGCGGAAAGATACCAAGCGGTTCCAATTGACGGAATGGATTGTGCGCCGGATGTAAAGATCCCGCCGACGGCACCTTTTCCCTCGCTCCTCGCTCCACGGTCTCAGCAGACTTGAGTAACAAGACTCATCCGAACAATGCTTCCAAATCGTTGTTAGTCGGAAACGTCTTCAGGCACTCCACACCGCTACACTGCCTGCCTGAGTGCCCCCAATACTTCGCTGACTACAAGCTTCGCGTTACTTAATTGACGCATGACGAAGACTCGACACTGCTACGGGCGGTTTGTGTCGCACACGCGTTCCACACTGAATTGCAATGTGTCTCGTTCTAAAGACTTTTACCTCGTTTCGAAGCCACATGCCCATCTGGCATGACGCATGCATTCTCTAGACTCTGAGAGAGCTGAGCGTCATCAAAGACTTGACCAATTCCGAGGTCAACAGTTCGAACGATATTTCAAGGAAAAACTATGAAAACGCAAAAAGTCACGTTCGCTTTAATCACGATGATGTTTTTATTCGCAGGCGCGGCGTCGGCGCAACAGGTAAAGACCGATTTCGATCGGGGTGCAAACTTCGCCCAATATAAGACCTACTCGTGGACACACATTAAGACCAAAGATCCCCTGGACGTGGATCGCATCAAGAATGCCGTAAGCACTGCACTGACCGCGAAAGGCTGGACCCAGGTGGATTCCGGCGGCGATGTTTCCATCGTGGCTATGGAGTCCACACAAAACCAGCAGACCCTGAATACCTTTTACGACGGTTTTGGAGGAGGTTGGGGTTGGAGACGCTTTGGTGGCGGAGGTTTTGGTGAGTCCACGACCACGACCGATACGTACAAGGTGGGAACCGTGATTGTCGATCTGTTCGACAGCAAGACCAAGCAACTGTTGTGGAGAGGCAGCGCGAGCGACACACTCTCTAACAACTCCGGAAAGAACATCAAGAATCTAGATAAGGGTGTGGAGAAAATGTTCAAGAACTTCCCTCCAGGTTCTTCTAAGAAGTAACAAACATGAGCGCGTAACACTTTTCGCCAAGCGCAAATAAAGCTCGCCCCTCGTTTAACAGAGAACGGCACGGTCTTTACAGTACTGGAGGATGAGCAATGAATACTTCAAAGCAGATTTTGGCCGTGCTTCTTTCGTGTTTGCTTGTGGAATGCACGGCTCCGCTTAGGTCGTACGGTCTTGCGGATCAATCCGATGGGGAATCTGCTCCTGGGATCGCCAAGCAGTCCCCGGAAGAAATACAGCAATTGGTCGCCCCTATTGCTCTGTATCCGGATGCCTTGGTTTCGCAGATTCTTGCGGGAGCTACCTATCCAACAGAAATTGTCGAAGCAGATCGCTGGATACAAGAGCACGGGAGCCTGAAGGGGAAAGATCTGGCGAGCGAGGTCGACAAGCAGTCCTGGGATCCAAGTGTGAAGGCACTTGCGCAGTTTTCCTCCGTACTGGCCAACATGGACAAGAATCTCTCCTGGACATCCGCGCTTGGCGAAGCCTACGTTAACCAACCACAGGATGTCATGGACGCGGTGCAAGTCATGCGCCGTCGCGCAGAGCAATCGGGGAACTTGAAGAGCGACCAACATGTGAACGTGCAAACGCAAGGGCAGACGGTCGCAATTGAACCCGCGAATCCCGATGTTGTTTACGTGCCCACCTACGATCCATGGATTGTGTATGGGGCGCCGGTCGTTGCCTGGCCGGGATGGTATTGGTATCCGGGACTCTACGCAATCGGGCCGGGAATAGGTTTTGGTGTTGGTTTTGGGATTGGTTTCTTCGGCGGCTTCGGCTGGGGCTGGCACCACTGGGGAATGGATTGGGGGCGCCGAACCGTAGTCTTCAACCACAACACCTTCATCTCGCACAGCAGAACTTTTTATGGCGGGCATGGTGGATTTCGTGATTTTGGGGCAGCACGCGGGTACTCAGGATCCCACGATGGCGGCTTCCACAACGGAGGGTTTCACGACGGCGGGTTTCACGGAGAGGGCTTCCATGGAAATGAGTCTCACGGCGGTTCAACGGCGCACGGGTTCGCTGCACCACATGCGCCGTCCGGCATGCACTCGAGCGCGTTTGGTGGATTCGATCATGGAGGCGTTGCGCGCAGTTCCGGGTTTCGTGGTCACTCGAGCTTCGGTGGAGGGTTTCACGGTGGAGGAGGTCGCCGCTAACTCAGCGCTGACGAAAATGAATGGAGGATACGATGACACAGGAAAAAGCAAAAAGATTCGATCAATGTATGCGGCGCGAACCCGTCTTAGTGCTCGCGTTCACGGCTTTCACAGCGCTGTTGCTGAGCCTGCTGTTTGTTCACACTTCCTTCGCACAGGAACAAGGCGAGCGGACGTTCCGCTCCGCGGAAGAAGCGGGTAGTGCGCTGTTCGCGGCATCCCAGAGCGAAAACGAGAAAGCGTTACTTGGCATTCTGGGACGGGCAGGGAAAGAGGTGATCTCGTCTGGCGATTCGGCCGAGGATCTGAAAGAGCGGAGCGCCTTCGTTGCGAAATACGAGGAGATGCATCGGTACGTTAGAGAGGCCAACGGAACCGCACTCCTGTACGTCGGAGCGGAAAACTGGCCGTTTCCGATCCCCTTGGTAAACCGGAATGGCGTGTGGTATTTCGACACGAACATGGGCAAGGAAGAGATCCTGATGCGGCGAATCGGAAGGAACGAGTTGGCCGCGATCGATACCTGCGGCGAGCTAGTCGACGCGGAAAAACAGCGATCTGGGAACCCTCCGGCTGCCGTCTCCTATAGCCCAACTAATGTCCTGATGGCAATGGCAGGTCAGAAAAACGCAAAATCGGGCGATGGCGAGAGTGGCGACCCTGTTCCATTCAATGGTTATTTCTTCCTCATGTTGCAGAGCCAGAAGAATGTGCCGAGCAGCGCCAAAAGCCACATCGTAAACGGCAAGCTGGTCGGCGGCTTTGCCTTTGTAGCTTACCCTGCAGAATACCGATCATCCGGTGTGATGACGTTTATCGTCAACCAGAGTGGAGTTGTGTACGAAAAAGATCTCGGTCCGAGCACTGTAGCGATCGCAACAAAAATGGCTGACTACAACCCGGATTCTTCCTGGCACCCAGTGGATGAGAATTAAAAACAGTGTGGATAAGCAGTGGAGTCTTTTCCGGCGATAGCACTCCGTGTTCTTTCGGCGGCGACGAAAAGGCGACTGTGGGAGAAACAAGTGTCCCTGTTGAGCAGGACAATGGGCGGTCGTTTCAAAAATCAATCAAGTGAGAACAGAACTTTAGGCTACGCACATGCGTTACGCGCGTGGATAAGTAATACCCGTTCCAGCTCACATCAGAGAAATGGTGCTGGGATTGCGCGCGTCTCACTATTGTTGTCCAAGACCCTAGCGCATGAGCCAAAGTGCATATCGAACGCACTGGAACATGGTCCACATTGATGGTGCGAGCGCAAGATGCGATAGCACTGGACGAAAGAAGCTGTTTTCATGATCGGTACCTCTCTAGCTTTTTGCCAAAATTCCGCTGGATTATCGTGTTCAGTCCGTTTGCGGGACTATCACTGGTCCATAGAGACACGAGTAATACCAAGCGAGCTGGGTTAAGTGATTGATTAGAAGGAAGACTCAGAAAACCTAATCGCTTACTTGATGGTTGCTGTCAATATTTGAACAAAGTGACAGAGGTAAGACATAGTGTTCTTTTACGGCATTGACCGCACCGAGTTATGATGATTTCCGCGAGATATGCAAGCGACCGGTGGAACATTCAACTCTGAGTCGGAAGCGAGTCTGGATAGGATTCTGCTGATCAGGGTTGCGCCACTGACATGACCGCCTCAGGCACAGCTACCGTCTTCATCGTCGACGATGATGCCCATGTGCGCGCAGCAATCCAAGGGCTGCTAAAAACCGAGGGTCTGCGTTCTGAGGGATTTGCAACTCCGCAGGACTTCCTGGATAGTAGCCAACGGGATCAGCCGGGCTGCCTGGTTCTGGACGTGAGACTTCGCGGCGTGAGTGGGCTGGACTTTCAGCGCAAATTGGCCGAGATGGGCCTGCAGATTCCAATTGTCTTCATCACCGCGCACGGAGACATTCCCATGACCGTTAGGGCATTGAAATCAGGTGCAGTGCAATTTCTGACGAAGCCCTTCCGGGATCAAGACCTGCTCGATGCCGTCCATGAAGCGCTAGACCGCGATCATGTAAGGCGCGAACAACGGCGTGAGATTGCCGATCTACAACAGCGCTATGCCACATTGACCACACGCGAGCGCGAGGTAATGAGCCTGGTAGTTTCGGGGATGCTCAACAAGCAAATCGCGTCGGAACTGGGCACCAGTGAAATCACGGTAAAGACTCAACGCGCTCAAGTGATACGCAAAATGCAGACCGGATCTCTTGCTGAGTTAATCCGCGCAGCAGAGAAGTTGAAGGGAGCTTCCCTCAAATAATCAGACCTTCGTAGTGGCAGTTTGCGCGGCCAAACCGTTTGCTCTCCTAATTTTCTGAGTCTTCGTCTTTCTTCTCAGCAGTTTCGGACTCGATTAGAGTCCTTATACCAAAAGATGAGAAGCCCCACCCCAACGTATAATTGCGCGCTCGTCTATAAGACTCTACATTATCGCCATGGCCACAGAAGCTACAGTCAAGATTGTTGCAGTGATCGATGATGATGAATCTGTTCGAACCGCTCTGAAAGAAATGATGAGATCGGCTGGTTTGTCGGCCATCACGTTCGCGTCAGCAGAAGATTTTCTTATGTCCGGACAAAAGCAGCAGACCGCATGCCTGATCGCAGACATTCGTATGCCAGGGATGTCAGGACTTCAGCTCCAGGCCAAGCTAAACGCGGATCGTTACAGAATCCCGACAATTTTCATCACGGCGCATGGAGACGAGAAAATGCGCATGCACGCGCTGCGCGCTGGGGCTGTTGAGTTCCTGGCAAAACCGTTTGATGACGAGGTCCTGCTTGAAAAAGTTCGCGCCGCCCTCGACGCGTGAGGGTGTCGCTTAGCTCCGGCCGAAACAAAGCGGAGGTTGTTCTGTGGGAGTATTGCAACAATTAACGCCAGAGATCCAGAACAGCAGAGATCACAGATTCGCGCAAATCATAGGTGTCAGCCCTGCACTGGAAGCCGTTCTGGAAAAAGTTCAACTAGTCGCGCCCACTGATTCCACCGTATTGATTCAAGGTGAGACCGGTACCGGAAAGGAGTTGATCGCTCGTGCCATTCACAACCTTAGCTCAAGGTGCGGACGCCCGTGTGTAACCCTGAATTGTGCCGCCATTCCTTTCGATCTCCTGGAGAGCGAGTTGTTTGGCCATGAAAAGGGAGCCTTCACCGGAGCCATTACGCAAAGAGTGGGTCGCTTTGAACTAGCCAATCGGGGGACGCTCTTCCTTGATGAGATAGGCGACATTCCCCCGGCATTACAGCCGAAACTGCTGCGAGTTCTGCAGGAGCAGAAGTTCGAGCGTTTGGGAAGTGGGCAGACGCAACACGTCGATGTTCGGCTGGTAGCTGCAACACATCGAAATTTGAAGCAAATGGTCAAGAACAATCAGTTTCGTAGCGACCTGTACTACCGCCTTGACGTGTTTCCGATCTTCCTGCCCCCTTTGCGAGAGCGCCGCGAGGATATTAAGCCGCTCGTCTGGCATTTCGTAGAAATTTTTTCACGTCGAATGCGCAAAGTAATTGAACGCATTCCTAGGGCAACGCTGGAGGCATTCGATTACTATCCTTGGCCTGGAAATATACGAGAGCTGCAAAACTTAATCGAACGCGCCGTGATCTTATCCAGTGATGGTGTGCTGCCTAACCCGTTGCCGGCGGCAAACGACAGCGAGCAAGCCACCGCAGTTCCCGGCTACACAACGCTCAGGAACTCTGAATATTCCTTGATATTGCAAACATTGGAGTCCGTGGACTGGGTAATCGGCGGACCGCGGGGAGCAGCCGCGAGGCTGGGATTGAAACGCACCACCCTGATCGCCAAAATGAACAAACTCGGGATCTCGCGGCCCGTACGAGGGGACCACACAGCAGGCAGTGTGGCGGAGTTTCAATCTTCCGCGGTGAACGAAGTTGCTTGGGAAAAGCGTCGGGCGGCCAAGAGCTAGGTTAATTCACGCGAACTGGTACAGCGCACCCCCCCCGCTTCGAGTGGACCCAAGGACCGAGCAGCAAGCTGCAGCACACTATGGTTGGACAAGCGTCCAGAGCTTAACGATGCTTACAACCGCGCGGGATCGCGAGGCGGAGGACGCTTCCAGCGACCGCATTCCATGAGGCCTATGAGAATCGATTGCCCCCGTTACCTCCGCCGCATTCCTGGCGGGCAGCTTGGAATACCCGAACGCAATGCGTTATTATGAGCGCCCCATCGGGATCGAGACAGCCCGCAGTTGCTCATCGTGGACGAGTTATGCTGCCATGGAAAGCGTCATTGCAGAACCTCCAGCGCGGGACTCAACGCTACGGTCTCGCAGTTGTTTCTGTCGGTCTTGCCGTTGTATCCGCGCTTCTCCTGCAACGCTACAACTTTCATCATGCGATAGTTTCCCTTCTTCTGTTTGCGATTGCGCTGACCACCTGGTACGCGGGTGTGGGACCGGCCATGCTGTCAATCGTGCTCTCGATCCTTTCTTTTCTATACTTCTTTGCGCCACCTATTCACAGCTTTGCCTTCACTGTTGCTGATATCCCAGCCATTGTGATCCTGACTGCTTTCGCGGCCCTGATTACACGATTCAGCGTGGTTCGACGCCGAACTGAGGGAGAACTCCTCCAAGCCCGCGACGAACTACAAAAGGACATTGAAGAACGCAAGCGGGTTGAGCAAGCTCGGCAGGAACTTGAGGAGCAATGGAGAGCCTCCTTCGAGAGTAACCCGACGATGTACTTCATGGTGGACGAGGCTGGTGGAATCGTATCCGTGAACACTTTCGGCGCAGAGCAATTAGGCTACAACATAAGCGAATTAGTTGGCCAACCCGTATTGAATATTTTTTATGAACCGGATCGGCAGGCCATCCAGGCGCACGCCAAAAATTGTTTCGATCAGCCCGGCCGGACGATGAGGTGGGAAGCGAGGAAAATCCGAAAAGATGGGGCGTTGATTTGGGTCCGCGAAACGGCTAATGCAGTTTTGCTGAGGAACCGCCCGGTAATGTTGGTTGTGTGCGAAGACATTACGGAGCAAAAGCGGGCCGAAGAGGCTGCTCGCCGGAGTGAAAATGAGCTCCGCGCTTTGATCGAAAACGTTCCGGCGATGGTGTTCATTGCTTTGCGGGGGCCTTCTAATGCCTTCGCTAGCCGGGGTTGGCGCGAATATACAGGCTTGCCAGAAGAGGACACGACAGGATCTGGCTGGCTGAGCGTAATCCACCCGGAAGATGTGGAACGACATTTAGAAAAATGGCGAGCGTGCTCGTCGACAGGCGATCCGTACGAAGATGTCGCGCGTTTTCGTCGCGCGACGGACGGGGAATATCGCTGGTTCCTAGTTCGTGCCGTGGCGCTGCGCGATGAGCACGGGAACATTCTCAAGTGGTACGGAATCCTGACCGACATAGAAGATCGCAAGCGGGCCGAGGAAGCGCTGCGCCGAAGTGAAAAGGAGCTCCGTGACGCGATCGAAACAATTCCCACGATGGCGTGGACCACACGGCCCGACGGGGCTAACGATTTCGCGAATCGTTTTTGGCTGGAATATGCAGGAGTTTCGTTGAAGGGTGTATCCAGCACAGGTTGGAGGGCAGCGTTTCACCCCGCTGACCTCGCTACTCATGAGGAAAAGTGGCGAGCGTCGCTCGCTTCTGGAGAGCCGTTTGAGAATGAGGCACGCCTACAACGGGCCCGAGATGGGGAATACCGCTGGTTCCTGACGCGCGGGGTCCCGCTCCGCGACGAAAACGGGAAGATTCTCAAGTGGTACGGAATTTCCACCGATATCGACGACCGCAAGCGCGCAGAAGCCTTACTGACTGGAGAGAAACGAATTCTTGAGATGGTGGCGAAGGGGGACTCGCTGGCTCAGATACTGGACAGCTTGTGCAGGCTGGTCGAGGAACAGGCCAGCGGTGTCCTCGCGTCGATCTTATTGGTTGACGGCGATCGCTTGCGGCATGGAGGGGCACCCAGCCTTCCTAAGGCCTACACGGAGGCCATAGATGGGGTTGTGATCGGCCCTTCCGTTGGTTCCTGCGGGACAGCGGTATACCGCGGAGAACAGGTGATCGTGGAGGACATCGCGACCGACCCTTTGTGGGCGAATTTCCGCGAGGCGGCTTTGCCCCATTCTCTGCGCGCGTGTTGGTCCACGCCAATTTTCTCTTCGCAAGACAAAGTGATGGCGACATTTGCCATGTATTACCGGCAGCCGTGCCGCCCAAGCCAGCGGGATCAACAGATCATCGAACAGATAACGCATCTAGCTGGAATTGCAATTCAACGTAAGCTGACACAGGAAGCTCTGCGGCGAGGCGAGGCGTATCTGTCGGAATCGCAGAGACTAACGAAGACGGGCAGTTGGGCCTTTAACCCGTTCACCGCGCAATCGATTTACTGGTCTGAGGAAATGTTCCGAATTTTTGGACAGGATCCCCAGCAGGGTCCACCTACGAGCGAAGTGTTCTGGGAGCGAGTCCACCCAGAGGATCGCAAGAGCGTGTACGCGCTCATGCGGAAGGCAGTGGTAGAAAAAACCGAATACCATCACGATCACAGAATCGTGCTCCCCGACGGAACGGTCAAATACATCCACGCCCTCGGCCATCCAGTGCTCGATGCAGCCGGAGAAGTTGTTGAGTACGTCGGTACATCGATGGATGTGACAGAGCGCAAGGGCGCCGAAGAAGAGCGCGAGAGACTGCGACAACTGGAGGCAGATCTCGCGCACATCAATCGCGTCAGCATGATGGGAGAATTGGCGGCGTCATTGGCTCATGAAATCAAGCAGCCCATTACCGCAGCCGCCACCAACGCTAGAACCTCTTTGAGATGGCTGCAGCGCGATCCACCTCAAATCGACGAGGCTCGCGAGACCGTGTCGAGAGTCGTCCACGACGTAACCCGCGCCGCTGACATCATTGACCGCTTGCGTTCTTTCTATTCCAAAGGCGCCCACCAGCGCGAGTCAGTCGATGTGAATCAAGTGATTGAAGAGATGATCGCTTTACTTCAAACCGAGGCGAACCGCTATTCGATTTCGATCTACAGCGATCTCGCGCAAAATCTTCGCACCGTGATAGCCGATCGCGTGCAATTGCAGCAGGCCCTTATGAATCTCATGCTCAATGCCATCGAGGCCATGAAGGACACAGCCGGCGGACTTACGATCAAGTCATGCGAGCCGGGCGACGGCCAGGTGCGCATCTCCGTCAGTGACACAGGGGTTGGCTTGCCCGCGGATAGGGCGGACCAAATATTTGAAGCATTCTTTACAACAAAGCCTCAAGGCACCGGCATGGGGCTGGCGATTACCCGTTCCATCATCGAAGCCCACGGAGGCCGTTTGTGGGCGAGTTCCAACGCCGGACGCGGCGCGACGTTTCACTTTACGCTGCTCAGCGAGGCAGCGGTGTCCTCAGTTTCCGCCGGCTAACAAATCTCTTCAGCGTTCCGGAGTCCTATTTCGAAATACAACGGCATGGTCTAGCGCCAGTCCATTTATCACGTCCTACGCCTCGGACCCAAGCGACTGAACTGACTAAAGCTTACGGCTAAACTACGACTCGTGTCGTCCGCTCGACCCTAAGTGTCCTGGGTGTCGAAAGAAGGTCACTCGTTCTCGCCAAACTCTCCTCCGTCTGAGCTTCCTACCTGAAAGTCGAGCAATGCTTAGGCTTATTGCTTCTATCGCTGTGAAAACTTTGGATTGCAACTTGCATGCCTGCCCAAGGTAGCAACTCGTCGGCAATATCCGTCGCGGAATCGACGAGAAGCGTGCCCGCAGCGTAGCGCGTGGAACGCGACATGAACACAAATTGCGCGCCCGCGGGTTCATAGACGGGACTCTGCGTGGCACCATTCACCACAACCGATACCGACCAGAGTGCCGATGGGCTAGAGGAATTCTCGACCAAAATAAAATACGCAGCGGATGTGTTCGTGGTGATGGCCGTAGGTGTGTTGGTCACCGTAATCGCCAGCGGCGTCTGTGCACGCACGCCAGATGCCTTCACCGCGAAAAGCACTACGGTAACAACGATTAACCGGATGGCCAATCGCGGATTTCTCACTGATGTCTCCCAAGCTGAAAGCGCGCCGCCTTGCCGGACGCGTTAAACACCTTTGCGGGGTTGCCGCAACTCTACCGCGTTTCGCGCATCACATTGTTAAGATCGTGTAACGACGTTACTAAGGACTTATGCCGGCAGTCGAGCAACGCGGCTCATTTGGCTTTGCAATAACTTCAACACGATGCGAATCAATTTCAAGAAACTGGCCCTTCTCGCGGCATGGGTTATCTGTGCCGAAGGCAAGGCGTATTCCCAAAACGCAAACCCTATAGACAAGCTTCAACCATTGGTGGAGACGTCTGCTCAGAGGCTTGTCATCGCGGAGCAGGTCGCACTGGCTAAATGGGATAGTGGGACGCCAGTCGAGGACACGTCTCGTGAGGTACAGGTCATTGCGAGTGCTGCAAAGGATGGCGAGTCGCGAGGCTTGAATCGGACGGCGGTGTCAAACTTCTTCAGAGCCCAGATTGAGGCCAACAAGCTCATTCAGTATTCACTATTGGCAGAGTGGCATCGGGTCGGCAAAGCACCGGCTCACGAGCCAGTCGATCTGGCCGGCTCGATTCGTCCGCAATTAGATCACTTGGAAACGACATTGATTGCGGAACTGGCGGAAACCTCAGACATCCGAGCCGGCGCGTCATGTCGCGACGACGTCGCGAAGGCGGTTGGCAAATATGTATCGGCGCACAAGCGCAGCTTCAGCCCCCTTAAAACTATGGCGCTTGATCGGGCTATGGCTGCCGCCTGTACATTGTGAGCAGCAAGAGCATCATAAATTCTTCGCGCCGCAAATACTTTTCAGGAAAGTCAGGCCACTTGACTGCAACGAGCGGATTTCGCTGCACTTGAAGAGTGCCTAACGCAAACTAAACCAACGGAAATCGGTCAGTGTGAACAGGCCAGAGTTAGAAGCATGTTTGCTAATTTAAGGTCAATTAATTCCTCTAGTCGAACCTTTTCAGCGGTTTAGCGCAACCATACACTGGATCTGCTGAAACGTTTGCAGAGCTTGGAACAAACTAAGTCCAGCAAAATGAGCGCGTCTCAACTAAAAGTTCGAAATTCGTAGCCGCAACCTGGAAACCGGCTCTTCGGAAACCTATCACTCTTCCCTCTGATTTATCATCGAATTCAATGGTCGTGATCGATCATGAACGGCGATAACGCGGGGCAATGTTACTGGTCAGAGTGCATCCGAAGCAGCGATTCTGCATTTGACCCTTCGCCGCGGCAATCATGAGGTTGACCTCCGTTGAGCTGATAGAACTACTTTCTTTTTGGGGGAGGGGGAATAGAAGTTGGAGTTTAGGGACAACCCTTCGCAACTCACGATAGACTTCAGTGAATATCTAGACGGACTGTACAGTTACGCTGTTGTACTTTCGCGAAATCGCACGGAAGCTCAGGATCTCGTTCAGGAAACCTGCCTTCGCGCGCTTCGAGCGAT
>DASXLU010000139.1:0-4525 GCA_036496065.1 Candidatus Acidiferrum sp. | reverse complement strand
ATGGCCAAGTTCGCCGCCGCCGCTTCTCCTTACCTGAAAAATCCCAAGCCACCACAGGTCGTTGTCGTCACTTCACAGGCCGCGCAGTTCTCCGTCTATGCCGAATTGCAGCTCGCTGCGCAACAAAATGCCGTCCGCGCGCTAGCCTACTATCTGCATCAACCCTGCTCCATCCTCGCCGAGAATCAAATCGACAAGCTCGGCTCCCTTGCTCCCAAACTCGTGATCCTTCCCTCTGCGCAAGCCCTCCGCGAGTCCACCTGGCAAGCCCTCCTCGCCTACGTAAAGTCCGGCGGCAATCTCCTCGTCACCGGTCCCGTCTCCCGCGACGAGCACTGGCACCCCATCGACCGCCTCACTCCACTAGGAATCAAAGGATCGATAGAACCTTTAACCGCTCACTATAGTTTCATTGCGTCTCAAACCGATGTTCTTGCTCCTGACTACATACCGGCAAAAATAGCTCTGACATTCGGCCAGCAGGCACAGCAGTTGCTTGAATACGTGCATCTGCCACTGGACACAAGCGTCGCATCAGTACCGCTAGAAAAAGGAAACCTCTATTGGGCCGCATATCCTGTCGAACTATCTGAAGAAACAACCGCATCATCGTTACTCTATGAAGTCCTTCTCAAATTCCTGCGCATAAAACCTATCTTCACTAGCGAAAGACTGCCTTACGGCGATCCGCTGATTTATCCCATCGATCTAAGCGATGCGGTCTTGTATGTAGTCGAATCTGAGTTTGATCGAGAGCTGAAGGTGAACATCAACGACTCAACGATAGGTGAGGTGAATTTTCGCCTAGCTGCTCAACATGCTGCATTGTTCTTGATCGACAAGCACACCAAACAAATCGTCGCCAAGTACGGTTTACCCTGAGCGGTTTTGGCGAAAGCCTCTGGCACTCTTGCCGTTGTAGGGGCGGCCTTCTGAGGCCGGCCGTTCCTGCACGCGTCCCGAACCCCGTCATTCCGAACGGAGTCTGCGCAGTGAGGAACTCTGCGCCATCGCGCGCAGTTTGCGCGATGAATGTCTCTTCGATTTAAAGATTAGGAAGGCTTCGTGTCGCGCAGGTATTGGCTCCCCCCTACGGCAACCCAAACGTAAACATCGTTGAGCCCGCCGTAATCTCAACGTACTGCTTCCCATCCACTGCAAACGTTATCGGCGCCGCAACCACCGCCCCGCCCATCTGAAAATGCCACAACACTTTTCCCGACGCCGTATCCAGCGCGATAAAATTTCCTTCGGAATCGCCCGTGAACGTCAGCCCTCCCGCCGTTGTCAGCACGCCCGACCAACTCGGCGTAACGTGCTTGAACTCCCACTTCCGTTCGCCAGTCAGCGGATCAATCGCCCGCAACGCTCCCCAATATGGCAGCGCCTCGTCCGACGGAAAATAGGCGCTCCCATAATACGCATGCCCTTCCTCGAACTCTTGCGGCGCCGTGCTGAACACGTCGCACTGCTCCCGAGCATTCACAAAAAACAGCTTCGTCTGCGGATCGAACGATGGTGACATCCAGTTCGTCGATCCCGCCGCACCCGGACAAACTTTGTTCCCTTCGAGCGTCGGCGAACTTTCTTTCGTCGCCACCGGACGCCCCTCCGCATCACTCGTTGTACTCCACGTCACGTGCGCAAACGGCTTCGAGAAAATCAGCTTTCCGCTGGTCCGATCGATCAAATAAAAAAATCCGTTGCGATTCGCGTGCGCGATCAGTTTTTTGCCGTCCAGATCGATCATCACCGGAACTTGCGTCGAATCCCAATCGTGCTCGTCATGCTTCGTATACTGGAAATACCAGTTCAGCTTGCCAGTATCCACGTCCAGCGCAAGCAAACAATTGCTGTAAAGATTGTCGCCCACACGTTGCGCAGCGCGGTTTGATGGCGCCGGATTCCCCGTCGGCCAGAACAATTGATTCGTCGACGGGTCGTACACTCCCGTGATCCACGCGGGCGCTCCGCCAATTTTCCACGAATCGCCTTCCCACGTTTCGTGTCCCGGCTCACCCGGACCCGGCGTCGTATAAAACCGCCATTTTCGCTCGCCGCTCGCCTCGTCGTACGCTTCCACGAATCCGCGCGTGCCATATTCCCCGCCAGACACGCCCACGATGATCATGTTTTTCACTGCCAGCGGCGCCATCGTGAAGCTGTAGCCTTTTTTGTAGTCGATCGCCGCCACATTCCACACCACCGCGCCCGTGCGCGCGTCCAGCGCCACCACGTGCGCATCCAGCGTCGCAAAATATAGCTTGTCGCCCAAAATTGCGAAGCCGCGATTCACGCGCCCGCAACACGGCCGGATATCTCCCGGCAAACTATATTGATATTCCCAGATCGGTCGGCCTGTGCGGGCGTCCAACGCAAATGCGCGGTCATCCTGCGCCGTGCCATACAAAATTCCGTCCGCTACCAGCGGCGTCGTCTCCCACTTTCCCAGCCCCCCGGATTGAAACGCCCACTTCGGCACCATGCTTTTCACATTCCTCGCATTGATCTGATCCAGCTTGCTGTGCCGCTGCCCCGAATAACTCCCCGAATACGTCAACCAATTTTGCGGTTCTTTGTCGGCATTCTGAATACGCTCGTAGGTCACCTGCGCCCGCGAGAGCGTCCCCAGCCCCATGCTCAACACAAATGCAGCGATGATTGCTATCGATCGTTTTTTACTCGCCATGCTCATTTCGCACTCACGCTCACGAGATACGCCACAATATCCTGCAGATCCTTATCGCTCAGCGCCTGTGCGTCGTATGCAGGCATTCGCGACTCGCGCGTAATTTCGCATGATTTCAATTGATTTTTTTCAAACGCATGAATGCGCTGCCCCATATCCATCATTTGTAAACTGAAGTTGTCTTCGTTCAGCACCACGCCAGACAGCTTTTGCCCGTCCGCCGTCTCCAGGTTCACGCTTAAATATTCTTGAGGAAACTCCTTGGTGCTCTCGATTAATCCCCAAGCCAGTCGCCGGTTTGGATTGCGCACCGACTCCATCAGCGAATCCGGGGATCGGGCCGCTCCAATCGCAGTCAATTCCGGACCGAGCCGGCCCCCTTTTCCATTTACCATGTGGCATGTCGCGCATCCCGTTGCTCCATGAAACAACGCATCGCCCTTCGCCACATCTCCGCTAGGCGTAGCCTTTTGTTCCACACTACGAATGTAGGTCACCACTTGCCAGACCTCTTCCGCTGTCATCCCGACGCCTTGTCCCGTCGTTCCATTCGCAGGCATAGCCGTGCCCGGCACTCCGTCGTTGATCGTTCGGAAAATATCCGTGTCCGCGCTGCCGTGTTTTTTCTGCGAGCGCGTCAAATCTGGCCCACGCCCGCCACCGCGCGCACCCAGGCCATGACAAAACGCACAGTTAATTCGAAATTGTGATTCGCCGAGCTTGGCCGCTTTCGCGTCGCCGGTGTAGGGATTTTTTTCTTGCGCGGAAATTGTGTTGGGAACAAATTGTAGGCAGGCCGCAAGTACAAAAACGCCGAACGCACTCATCCGAAAGAGGCGAGCCCACGGAAAAACTTCTCGCACGGAAATCGCAACCGCCAAGGAAACCATCCAGTCCCTCCGGCAAGCCACTTCCAGTGCCGCGCATCATAGCACAGCCGTTTGCGCCCTCCGTTAAGTCCTCAACTCAATTTTTCACATGGAATTATCACTAGTAGCAGGCAGTCGTGGCACAGTCACTCCTCACTGTGCTCCTGGGTCGAGGTCCGAGAAGTAAGACTCCTCCCTTACCATTTCTTCATTTCCTGCAAAATATTTCCGCCATCCACTACCAGCACCTGTCCCGTGATGTACGAGGCCTCTGCCGACGCCAGAAAGCACACCGCCGCTGCAACTTCTTTCGGCGTTCCCGGGCGTCCCACTGGAGTATTCTTTCCCGCTTCCAATTCCTCGACCGTCGATGAACCCGTCGCGATCCATCCCGGCGCGACCGCGTTGACCGTCACTCCCGCTCCACCGCTGGCAATCGCCACCGCACGCATCATCCCATCCATCGCGCCCTTGGCGGCACCATACGCACCGGATCCCGCATTACTCACGATCGGTCCGGTTACCGACGACACATTTACGATGCGCCCATATTTCTGCTGCTTCATCACCGGCAATACCGCGCGCGTCATCAGAAATGCCGTATGCAACGTCAACGCCAGTTGCTTTTGCCAGTCTTCGAAACTCAGCGACTCGATCTCCCCGCTGCCTGGCTGTCTGCCTCCCTGCGCCATTCCCGCATTGTTTACCAGGATATCGATGCGTCCCGTGCGGCTTTTCACGGTTTCCACAAATTCCTGCACCTGTTTTTCTTCCGTCAAATCGGCCACAAAAGAAATCACGCGCATACCTGTCCCATCGAGTTCGTTCGACCGCGCGTGAATTCGTTCGCTCGTCGCTGTAATCGCCACCAGTGCGTCTTCCTGCAGCAATCGCTTTGCAATGGCAAATCCGATGCCCTCGGCGCTTCCAGCTCCAGTTACGATTGCCGTTCGCCCCTTAAGACTCG
>DASXLU010000138.1:0-6873 GCA_036496065.1 Candidatus Acidiferrum sp. | reverse complement strand
ATCGTAGTCATCCTCGTACCACTCCGGCGGAATCTCTTCCGCCAGTTCACCCAAAACGCTTTCCGTAATCCGCTTCTCCAGCCGCTCCAGCCACGGCGCAAACGAGTCCATCCCGGTAACGCCCTCGTACACGCGATTGCGTGCATACAAGCCGCGCAACGGAGCATCCGGAAAATTCCATTCGCCCGCGTTGAAGCAGAATCCTTGATCGATCATCACCGTTTGATACGTCCAGTTTGCTGCGGCACCAGCGCCACTGGTCCGGCCTTGGAAGGGATCGCCCGGGCTTGCCTGCGTTTTTTGCCCGCGCGTTTCAAAGAAGAGAGTTTGCCGCCCGTTGGTGTTGCACGTCCATTTATCGAAAACCAGCATGCCCGCGAAATCGTGCAGGTTCTCAACTTCTTTCAGTTTCTCGTCCGGCAAAAAATCGTGCAGCGTCAGGCGCCGCGGATCGCCCGGATAGCGCGAGCCAAACTGCAATCCCGGCACGCACGCAGTTCGCGACCTGGGCAGCTCAATGCACAAATCCGGCGTCAGCCGTATTAACTCAGCCCCAACTTCCACCACACTTACCGGCGCCGTCGGCAGCCCCATCCGCGACGCCAACCTGGTTCCCAGCAGTTCGTTCACCAAAACCCTTCTATGCTGCGGATTGTTCTGAAACTTCACCACGTAATAGTGACCGTCGGAGCACCGCATCAAGTGCGATTGCGCCCCACCCCTCATCCGCCGTACCTGTTCCATCCCGCGCAGCATAGATTCATCCTAACGCACTTATCCTCGACGACAACACTTTGGCATTGCCGCGCTCCTCATCCACGCCGTAGCTCGGTAGTGTGACAAAAGTTTGCGGCCGTTGTTCCAAATCCGCGCAGCGCCTCCACACTATGCAAAAAGAAAGGCCCCCCGACACTATCGAGGAGCCTTCCGGGAATTTCCTGCAATGTACTCTTAACGCCGCTTTTTCTTGGCGGGCTTTTTCGCGGCTTTCTTCGCCTTGGGTTTCGCCTTGGGTTTCGCCTTAGCTTTTTTCGCCGGCTTCTTGGCCACCTTCTTGGCCTTCACCGGCGCCGCTTTCTTGGCAGCCTTTTTCGGTGCGGCTTTCGGTGCCGGTTTGGCGGCAGGCTCTTCATCGCCTTCGTCTCCCGACTCCTCTTCCACAATCAAGACCTCTTCCTCGTCTCCGAGTGCACCGCCCTCTGCATCGCCGCCCAGCTCGTCGTCTTCTTCCAGCCGCGACAGCTCTTCGTCTTCTTCGAACTGATCCTTTTCGAATTCCATACTTTCCTCCCCTGGGGGCTGTTGTTTTGCTTTTGTTCTTGGCACGTGGCACCAGTCGGAGCTGACGGCCCTCCGTCCTTTCGCTTTGTTAACCCACTCTACCGATGCTTGTCAAGCGTTCTGCGCGGCAACTTCCTAATTCGCTTCAATCGTACCAATTCGCGCGTTTTTCCGCCCGCTCTGCAGTCGTCCAACGTTGTCTATTGCTTGGTTTTGGTGCCGCTTCCGGTAGCCTTTTTCCGGGTCGTTTTGTGGCTGGTACTGTGCACCGATCGCGTTTCCGGCGCTCCTCCCACGGTGTAGATGCGCAGCACCATACCCCGGGTGACCTTTACGGTCTTCAATCCGTTCCACTTGCGCACATCTTCCGACGTCACGCTGAATTGGTCCGCAATTCCACCGATCGTGTCCCCACGCCGCACCCGGTACCGTACCAACCGGCTCTTTACCTCGTCCGCGGGTTGGGTCGCGGGAATAATCAATTTCTGTCCCGGGTCCAGCGCTTCATTGCGCTCCAGGTCGTTGGCATCCGCGATGGCCGCAGCGGTCACCCGGTACTTCTTCGCAATGGACGCAAGCGTCTCCCCGGACTCGACACGGTGCCGGCGCCAGCTCACCCACTTGTCCGCCGGAATGTCGGCAATCTCCGCCGAAAACTTTCCCGCCGATCCCTTGGGCAGGTGCAGCACAAATCCCGCATCGTCTGGAGTAGCCATGCGCAGCAGCGAAGGATTCAGCGAACGCAGTGTTTCCACATCCACGTCGATAGTTTCCGCCACCAGCCGCAGATCAATCGCCCGCCCCGGCTTGACGATGTCGCTTTCCACCGGCTCGTCGGCGTCCACGGAAATCCCGTAATGCGGCGCATCTTTGGCAATCAGCGTCAGCGCCAGAATAATCGGCACGTAATTCTTCGTCTCGACCGGTAGAACATTTCGTTTGTACAGCTCCCAGAAATCCGCATACCCCGTGCGCTCGATGCCTTTCTGCACGTTGCCCGGCCCGCAGTTATACGCGGCCATCGCCAGATACCAGTCGCCAAACAGCCCATACAAATCGCGCAAGTGCTGTGCCGCGGCGCGCGTGGCCTTCTCCGGATCCATGCGCTCATCCACCCACCAGCTGCGTTTCAGCCCGTATTCGTTTCCCCGCCACTGCACAAACTGCCAGATCCCCCGTGCGCTTGCCCGCGACAATGCCAACGGCTGAAAAGCGCTTTCTGCCTGCGCCAGGTAGATCAAGTCCTGCGGCACACCCTCTTCGCGCAGCACTCGCGCGATCATCTCCTGGTAACGGCCCTTGCGGCGCAGCCCGTTTTCCACAATGGCTCGCCCGCGCGGCGTTTGGAAGAAATTCAGATACGACACGACGACGTCGTTCACTTTCAACGGCAAGTCGTGCGACACATTCTTGGCAACGTCCTCCGCTCGCTCCTTCAGCTTTTCATCCACCGGAAATGTCATCTCTGCAACTTCGTCGATAGGCGCGGGAACCGCCGGCGTTTCAGAGAAGCCGTCACCCGCACGAAAAGCCTGCAGTTCGTAGGTGTAGATTGTGTCGCTGACATGGTGGAACAGTTCGCTAAGCTTCGGATCACTGTTGGGGTCATACCCACTTTCCAGCATCCAGTCCACCGCTTCGTCAAAGTCGCGCCGAGCCGCCGCCAAATGCCCGGCCTTGTAGTTCGCCTCGCCCGAAGCAAATTTTTCTTTTACGCGCTGGATAAGGTAATCGATTCCACCGGGAAGAGGTTGTTGCAGGCTGATCAGCGGCTGGGTGGCCAGATTTCTTAACGGGAGCGCTTCCACAGTCTGTGCTTTAGCTTGTTGTGGAGCCTGCTGCTTCAACGCGGGTACATGTGCATGCACCGGCTTCTTGCCGGCATCTTCGCACCCCATCAGCCAGCCCGCCAGCGCCAAACAGAAACACGCAGTCCATCGAGCCAGTTTCATCGCGGCACATTCACGCATCCTCCTATGGTATGTACCGCCCCAGACCCCGGTCAACGCCTACCATCCCAGCCCAGTAGCGCATCCCGCACTCCCCACCCACGCCGCAAGGCGCCCCGTTAGCCAAATGTTTAGTGCCCAGCAGGAGACGGGTGCCGCACCCTTCACGCCGTTGCGTTCGTGAAGGGTGCGGGTTTAGATCCAACCTTCACCCTACTCATTCATCGCCTATTTTTACTCTTGGGTTCTGCTTTTCGCACCATGTTGGGGGCCGCCTTCTGAGGCGGGCCGCTCCTACACACTGCGGGTGCCGCATCCCTTGACGCCGTTGCCGTTCGTGAAGGGTGCGGGTTTAGATCCAACCTTCACCCTACTCATTGATCGCCTATTTTCACTCTTGGGATCTGCTTTTCGCACCATGTTGGGGGCCGCCTTTTGAGGCGTGCCGCTCCTACACACTGCCTACATACCTGCAGTGCATGGGGATTGCATTCGAGTGAGTGAGCGTATCGGACTCTGCTCCGCAATGCCGCGCTACCTCGCGGCATGGAGGATCAGCTATGAGAGCCGGAGCCAGCCCTACTTCTTCGCCAGCGACCGCACGTAATTCACTACGTCCCAAACCTGGTCCGGTTTCATGCGGCCTTCCTCGCCCGTCATCTGGCCTTTGCCGTTGGCGATGATCGAGTAGATGTCCGTGTCGCTCAAATCTTTCAGCACCGCGACATCGCGGTAATCGCGCAGCTTCAGCTTCATATCCGCCGCGAGATCGCCATCGCCGCCGCCTTCTTTTCCATGACACATCGCGCAGTCATTTTGATAAGCCTTCTTGCCTGCTGCAATAGACGTAGGCGTCGCCTTCGACGGATTTGCCGTCTTTGCTACCTCAGGCGCAGGTTTCGAATCTGTCGAGGTTTTTTCCTCCGGAGCTTTTTTCGGTTCTTGAGAAAAGGGATGCCACACTGCGAGCAAAAACACACATGCCATAAATATTTTCATGGCCTGATCTCCTAATGGACTCTTCGGCTTATCGGGCCCAATTTCCGCTAAGTATAGTCCTCCGCTGGGTTTTTGTACCTTTATTCTCATAGCGCCGGACCGCCTGTGTTCAGGTCGGTACCAGACCAGCCAAGCCCGTCTCTTTGACCGCGATTCCCTCCGCAAACGCCATTCCGGCCTCTGCATCCTCGCTTGTACTACCTAAAAGGCTGGATGGCACCCGCTATCCCCGCACAGTACCCTTTCCTTGGACAGCCAACGGGTACCCACGAAAACTTATTAGGAGAGAGCTATGGCCGAATCGAGCAGAGTAAACAGCGCGCAGAATATGACGCGAGAGCAAATGGTTTCCAAAGTAGGCGAACTGATCAAAGACATAAAAATGGCCATGCTGACCACGGAAGCGGAAGACGGGCTTCTGCATAGTCGTCCCATGGCCACGCAGCAAACCGATTTCGATGGCACGCTGTGGTTTTTTACCGGCCTCAGCACCGGCAAAGTGAATGAACTGGAGTGGAATCCCGAGGTCAATCTCAGCTATGCACAGCCCTCCGACTCCAAATTTGTCTCCATCAGCGGTAACGGCGAAATTGTTCGCGATCGCGCCAAGATGGAAGAACTCTGGAACGACATCTACAAAGCTTGGTTTCCGCAAGGGCTCGAAGACCAGGAACTCTGCCTGCTCAAAGTGGAAGTAAGCAGCGCGGAATATTGGGAAGCCCCTTCGGGGAAAATGGTCCAGATTTTCGGTTATCTGAAAGCTTTGGCTACGGGAGAACGCTCGCAAGCCGAGGGCTCTGAACACGGCACCATCGATATCGCCACCGGACGCGCACGTGGCGCCTCTTCGGGAACCTCAAGCGAATAGAGCTTCCCTAATGTGGCCCGGCCTTTAGGCCGGGTTCCTGTTTCCCGCAAAAAAACAGGCCTAACCAAACCCGACGGTTAGTCCTCTCTTTTATTTAAATGTAGTGGCCGGCCTTTGGGCCGGTTCTTATCAGCCCGTCCTTAAAAAATGGACCTGAAGTAATCGCGTGCCCCTCTTCCCCTCCTGAGAGCTACGCCGAACTTCTTGCACTGAATAAATGGATGATCACCGAAATCACCGCGAAAACAAGCAGCAAGTGAATCAGGGCGCCAGAGATGTGATAAACCGCAAATCCTCCGATCCACGCAAACAACAGGAAAAGCGCCAAAATCAGCCAAATGAATCTCATCTTTTCTCCCTTTCTCCGATGTGTTCCGCTGCTCGGAATGGCCCCGACATTGGCTTAAGTCATTCCAACGTGGCAACGCCTCAGAGCCTCTTAGAACTCACGAAATGCGAAGAGAAACCCGAGGCTCAGCAATGATGTCGAGAATATCCATCTGCTGCAGAAGAGCCCATCCACGGAATCCCTGAAAGCTCCCGCGCTTATGTTGTATTGGGGTATTGGTCGACACGACGGCAACCACAGATCGAGTGGGGTTTCGCGCGGGAAAAAGGTGCCAAGCGCGATCTTCTGCGCCTGGCACCAGGGTAGTTTAGCTTCGTTGCAGCGAAGAATTACTAAGCCTTCGCCTGGCGATACGCTTTCTGCCCGGCCTCAATCGCGTCTTGCACGTTCTCTTGCGCCTCATCCGCGAACTTTCCCGCCCGTTCTTGCGCGGTGTCCGCAAACTTCGATGCCCGGTCCTGTGCCGCGTCCGCGAACTTCCCGGCGCGCCTCTTCAGTTCTTTTCCGGTGCTCCGAAGTTGGTCCATTCCATCATTGATTCCGTCCGCCAGATCACTGCGCAAGTCCTTACCCGCTTTCGGTGCGAGTAACAGCGCAGCCAGCGCGCCAATACTCACGCCGATAATGAAAGTTAGAACAGAGCCCGGATTTTGTTGTCTACTCATCTTCGATCTCCCCTGACCAGATTTGGTTCCTTCCCAGATTTTCTACGTTCTCGATTTGCTTATGCGATTACTCCTAAGCGCGCGCAGCCTTTGTCTTCATCTTTGCGGTTTTTCCATTGCGGCCCCTGCCTTCTTCCGCCTCCTGCGACTTTTCGGCCTCAACGTTGATCTTGCTGGCAAGTTGCGTCAATTTTTGATCGGTTTCTTTTTCTTCGCCCAACGTCTCACGCAATAGAGATTCGGCTTCCTGTTCTCCCAACAGATTGGCATAGGTCGCCACGGAACCGTAGGCGGCGATTTCATAGTGCTCCACTCGCTGTGCCGCCGAAATCAGCCCCGCATCCAATTCCTCGGCAGCCGGATCTTCGTCAATCATCTCCGCGCCTTCTTCGATGAGCCCTTCCATGCCCTTACACTTTTTGCCCTTCGGGCTCTCGTCCAACGCCTTGAAAATCTTCTCCAGCCGGGCCACGTGACCCTTCGTCTGCTCCAAGTGCTCTTCAAATCCTGCGCTCAGATCCTCGGAAGTCGCGGCCTTGGCCATTTTCGGCAACGCCTTCACCAGTTGGTTTTCCGCGCTGTAAATATCCTTTAGCTCTTCAATGTACAAATGCTTCAAACGATTCATTTCCATGTAAATCTCCCATCGATATCCGGTTCGTTTTTCGTTAAATCCAGAAGTCCTTTCCATACTTAGGCCGCAGGTCGCCATGCTGCCATGCCGCGAAACAAGTAGGCCCCGACCATTAATTCCCTACCTAA